>NZ_JBSFHN010000021.1:0-62803 GCF_053597115.1 Streptomyces sp. NPDC001515 | reverse complement strand
GCCTCCGCGTAACCGGAGTTGGTGGCGGTGCCGGTGGTGTCGCACTCCTTGTGCGCGGTGCCGATGTCCACCTGGCGGTTGACGCTGCGCGACCGCACCCCCCTTTCGCGGGTCAGGCGTCGATACCGGCGCCCCGGTCCGCCGGGTCCTCGGACTCGGGGGCCTTCGCGGACTGCGCCGCCGTCTGCTTCCGGGTGGCCATCAGGCTGGTGATCGTGGTGATCACCAGGACGCCGCAGATGACGCCGAGCGAGACCGGGATGGAGATCTCGGGGACGTGCACCCCGGATTCGTGCAGCGCGTGCAGCACCAGCTTGACGCCGATGAAGCCGAGGATCACCGAGAGCCCGTAGCTGAGGTGGACCAGCTTCTTGAGCAGGCCGCCGATCAGGAAGTACAGCTGCCGCAGCCCCATGAGCGCGAAGGCGTTGGCGGTGAAGACGATGTACGGGTCCTGGGTCAGGCCGAAGATCGCGGGGATCGAGTCCAGGGCGAACAGCACGTCGGTGGTGCCGATGGCGAGCATGACGACCATGAGGGGCGTCAGCACGCGCTTGCCGTTGGCCCGGATGAAGAGCTTCGTGCCGTGGTAGCGGTCGGCGACGCCGAAGCGGCGCTCGATGTTCTTGAGGAGCCGGTTCTCCTCGAACTCCTCGTCCTCCTCGTCGGCCCGCGCCTCCTGGATGAGCTTCCAGGCGGTGTAGATCAAGAACGCGCCGAAGATGTAGAAGACCCACGAGAAGTTGGCGATGACCGCCGCGCCCGCGGCGATGAACACCGCCCTGAGCACCAGCGCGATGAGCACACCGATCAGGAGCACCCGCTGCTGGAGGTGGGAGGGCACCGAGAACTTCGCCATGATCAGCACGAAGACGAAGAGGTTGTCGACGCTGAGCGACTTCTCGGTGATGAAGCCGGCGAAGAACTCGCCCGATGCCTGGCTCTCGCCGAACACCAGCAGGCCGAGTCCGAAGAGCACGGCCAGGGCGATCCAGACGACGGTCCAGATTCCGGCTTCCTTGGTCGACACGTCATGGGGCTTGCGCCCGATGAAGAAGTCGACGGCGATCAGGGCACTCAGACCGAGAATGGTCAGTGCCCAGAGGGTCCATGAAACGTCCACTGCGCCTCCGGCAGTTCGCTACGGCTACTGATCAGCGTCGTCGCTGCCGGAGGTCTCTTCCACCCGGGCGCACGGGCTGCGCGCCTGGGCCGACGCCCCGGGACCGGTCACGGTCCGTACTGACGGGAACGCCGCGTACGGGAGTACTCCCCTCCGCACCATGAACAGTACAGGGAATCCCAAGGAAAGGTAAAGAGAAAGCTAAAAGATCTCCAAAACGCCTGTTCGGAAGGGGTGTGGGGGACGGAGGGCCGGTCAGCGCCCCCCGGTACGGCGCGCGGTGGCGACCTGGGCCAGCACCTGGTCCAGGACACGGCTGCCGGGCGGGGTCCTGGGCGGTTCGTACGTCCAGGCGTGACCGACCCAGGGGTCGGCCAGATGGTCGTCGGCGACCGGAGTGATGCGCAGCAGCGAACGCCAGAGCGGATCGAGGACCGGGCCGAAGCCCGCCGCGTCCTCCCGGTCCGCGACCATCAGCAGGTGCACCCCGACCGACGGCCCCTCGTCCGCGAGGTAGCGCAGCTGGGTGACGGCGCGGTCGTCGAAGCCGTGCGGGAAGTCGTTGACGATGAGCAGCTGCTCGGCCGGGTCCAGATCCGGCGGCAGGGAGTCCGCGGCCCCGGCCCTGATCGCCATCTGGACCAGGTCGACGCGCCGGGTGAGCCGGGTGAGGACCTCGGAGACCCCGCCGGGCCCGGAGCCGGGCGGGCTCGCCAGCACCCCGGAGCCGGTCAGCGGGGCGAGGGCCGCCGCCGCGGAGCCGGCCGGATCGATGACGTGGACCGAGAACTCGTTGGGCGGGTAGACGGCCAGCAGCCGGGCCGCGTGCAGCACGGCGGTCTCCACGGCGAGCCGGCGCAGCCGGTCGGAGTCGGTGAGCGCGGCTGCCTCGGAGGCGGTGCGTCCGCTGTCGATCCAGATGCCGCGCTCCAGTGGCAGCCGGACGAGCAGCGGTATGCGCAGGGCGGTGTCCTCCGGCAGATGGAGGTCGCCGACGCGCAGCGCCATGGGGATCTCCATCGGGACGCGGTAGCCGTGCCAGACGGGGTTGTCCCAGCCCGCGTACGCGGCGGGCAGCGCGGGTTCCACGACGGCGGCCTCGGCGGCGAGCTGGGCCAGGTCGCGGTCCAGCGCCTCGCGGGCCCGGGAGGTCAGCTCGTCGCGCTTGGCGCGGGCCTCCTCCCTGGCGCGGTCGCCCGCGCCCCCGATCCGGCTGCGCGGGTCGGACAGGGTCCGCTCCAGCTCCTGGTCCATCCGGGACTCGGCGAAGTCCACCGCGCTGCGGTAGGCGGCGGTGGCGCGGGCCAGGTCCTCGAACATGCCCCAGACCTGGTTGTAGAGCCGTTCGTCCATGGACCAGCCGGTCGCGTCGCCGGCCACCGGGGTCGCGGGCCTGCCGGGCTCGGCGGGCGGCGCGGCGGGCGGGGGCGGCGGGGGCGCCGCGGACTGGCGGCGCGGGTGCGCGTAGTCGATGGGGCCGCCGGCGGGCGCGGCCGGGCCCGGGGCGGGTGCCGGGGTCACCGGCGCACCGGCCTGCGGAACGGGCTCGTCCGGGCGCACGGGGTCCGGGCGGGGCGGTTCGGGGGCGGTGCGGGGGCGCCCGCCGCCCTGGGTCGCGGCGGCCCCGCCGGCCTGCCGGACGCGGTCGCCCTCGGGCGTGCGGGGCGGGGGCGGGGCCACCGAGCGGGCCAGTCCGGAGGCGACGGCCTCCTGGATGGAGCGCGCCAGCGTGTCGGCCTCGCCGCCCAGTCCCTGGTCGGCGAGCATCGCGGCGAGACCGCCCGCGTACCCCTGGCCGACCGCGCGGACCTTCCAGGCGCCCTGCCGGCGGTAGAGCTCCAGGGCGGCGACGGCGGACTCGGTGTCCAGGTCGGTGAGGGTGAAGGTGGCGATCTCTGTGCCGTCGAGTCCGGTCACGGCGACGAAGGGCGAGGCGACGGCCCCGAACCGGGTCGGGCCGCCCGACCGCGTCGGCAGGGCGAGCAGCACCGTCACCCGGTGGACCGTCGCGGGCAGGGCGTCGAGGTCCACGGCCAGCCGGTGCTCGGCGGCGGCCTGCCGGGACACCTCCAGGCCGGGCAGCTGCGGCGCTCCGGGATGGGCTATCCACGCCGCGCCGTGCACGGTGCCGTGCTCGTCCCCGAGCGTGGCGCCCGCCACGACGGGCGTGCCGGCCGAGATCCGGACTTCCAGATGGGTCTGGGGCAAGGAGTGGTTCTGCCCCCGGACCAGTTCGGCCGTCATGGCCCTGTCCCCTCGACGAGTTGCCGCCGCTCGCTGCGGTGCACGTATGTGGTCGTGATGCGGTACAGCTCCCGGCGGCCGGTGCCGCCGGGAGCTGCGCCCACCGGTGTGGACCCCGTGACGGGGCCGGGCAGGCCCTACAGGTGCGGCAGGATCGCCGGCATGAGGTCCTGGAAGGTGCGGCCGTTGGCCGGGGTGCCGATGGCGGTCATCTGCCAGCCGTTGCCCGAGCGGTGCACCTTGGCCATGATCTGCGCGGTGTACTGCCCGCCGCCGTCCAGGGTGTAGCGGGCCAGCTCCTGGCCGTTGGTCTCGTCGACGATGCGGCAGAAGGCGTTCTGCACCTCCTGGAACGTCTGGCCGGTGAAGGAGTTCACCGTGAAGACGATCTGGTCGATGTGGACCGGCACCCGCTGGAGGTCGACCAGGATCGCCTCGTCGTCGCCGCCCGAGCCGGCGCCGCCGACCAGGTTGTCCCCGGTGTGCTTGACCGAGCCGTCGTCGCTGACCAGGTGCCGGAAGAACACGACGTCCACCGGCTGCTTGTCGGCGAACAGCACCGCCGAGGCGTCCAGGTCGATCTCCCGGGTGCGCGATCCGAACAGACCGCGTCGCGGGGCCGCCTGCCAGCCGAGCCCCATCCGTACCGCGGTCAGGGTTCCCCCGTCGCCCTTCTGCAGGCTGATGGCCTGGCCCTTGGTCATATTGACCGTCACGCGCTGTCCCCTCTCCGCTGTCCCCGCAACCATCCGTGCGCGGTTTCCCCGCACCCTACGCAGTCACACGGCCCGCGCTGACGCCGCGGGCCGTTTTGTGTCGGTTCTGCAACACACCGGGCCCGACGTGCTCAGGCCAGACCCGCCTCACGCATCTGGCGCAACTCCTTCTTCAATTCCCCCACCTCGTCGCGGAGTCGGGCGGCCACCTCGAACTGCAGATCCGCCGCCGCCGCACGCATGCGGTCGGTCATCTCCTCGATGATCGCGGCCAGCTCGGTGGCCGGGCGGTCCGTGAGGGGCGCCTCGTCCCCGGCCTTGGCACCCTTGCCCTTGCCGCCCGCCTTGCCGCCCAGCGCGGGCACGGGGGCCTTGGCGCCCTTCGTCTGGCGGTAGCCGGTGCCGAGCAGCTGCTCGGTGTCGACCTCCTCGCGGGCGATGGTGGCCACGATGTCGTTGATCTTCTTGCGCAGCGGCTGCGGGTCGATCCCGCGCTCGGTGTTGTACGCGATCTGCTTCTCGCGGCGGCGGTTGGTCTCGTCGATGGCCTGCGCCATGGCCGGGGTGATCGTGTCCGCGTACATGTGGACCTGTCCGGAGACGTTGCGGGCCGCGCGTCCGATGGTCTGGATCAGCGAGGTGCCCGAACGCAGGAAGCCCTGCTTGTCCGCGTCGAGGATGGCCACGAGTGAGACCTCGGGCAGGTCGAGCCCCTCGCGCAGGAGGTTGATGCCGACCAGGACGTCGTACTCACCGGTGCGCAGCTCGCGCAGCAGCTCGATGCGGCGCAGGGTGTCGACGTCGCTGTGCAGATAGCGGACCTGGATGCCCAGCTCCAGGAGGTAGTCCGTGAGGTCCTCGGACATCTTCTTGGTGAGCGTCGTGACCAGGACGCGTTCGTCGCGTTCGGTGCGCTTGCGGATCTCGTGCACCAGGTCGTCGATCTGGCCCTCGGTGGGCTTGACGACGACCTCGGGGTCGACCAGGCCGGTGGGGCGGATGATCTGCTCCACGAAGCCGTCGCCCCGGGACAGCTCGTAGTTCCCCGGGGTCGCGGAGAGGTAGACCGTCTGGTCGATCCGCTGGAGGAACTCCTCCCACTTCAGCGGGCGGTTGTCCAGGGCCGAGGGCAGCCGGAAGCCGTGGTCGACCAGGGTCCGCTTGCGGGAGGCGTCGCCCTCGTACATCGCGCCGATCTGCGGGACCGTGACGTGCGATTCGTCCAGGACCAGGAGGAAGTCCTCGGGGAAGTAGTCGAGGAGGGTGTGCGGCGCGGTGCCGGGGGCGCGGTCGTCGAAGTGCATCGAGTAGTTCTCGACGCCGGAGCAGGTGCCGATCTGGCGGAGCATCTCGATGTCGTACGTGGTGCGCATGCGCAGCCGCTGGGCCTCCAGCATCTTGCCCTGCTTCTCCAGCTCGGCCAGGCGCTCCTCCAGCTCCCGCTCGATGCCGTTGACCGCCTTCTCCATGCGCTCGGGCCCCGCCACGTAGTGGCTGGCGGGGAAGACGTGGAGGGTGCGGTCCTCGCTGATGACCTCGCCGGTGAGCGGGTGGAGGGTGGAGAGCGCCTCGATCTCGTCGCCGAACATCTCGATGCGGACGGCGAGCTCCTCGTAGACCGGGAAGATCTCGATGGTGTCGCCGCGGACCCGGAAGGTGCCCCGGGCGAAGGCCAGGTCGTTGCGGGTGTACTGCATCTCGACGAAGCGGCGCAGCAACTGGTCGCGGTCGATCTCGTCGCCCACGGTGAGCTGGACCATCCGGTCCACGTACTCCTGCGGGGTGCCGAGGCCGTAGATGCAGGAGACGGAGGCGACCACGACGACGTCGCGCCGGGTGAGCAGGGAGTTCGTCGCGGAGTGGCGCAGCCGTTCGACCTCCTCGTTGATGGAGGAGTCCTTCTCGATGTAGGTGTCCGACTGCGGGACGTACGCCTCGGGCTGGTAGTAGTCGTAGTACGAGACGAAGTACTCGACGGCGTTGTTGGGCAGGAGCTCGCGGAACTCGTTGGCCAGCTGGGCGGCGAGCGTCTTGTTCGGCGCCATCACCAGGGTGGGGCGCTGCAGCTTCTCGATCATCCAGGCGGTGGTCGCCGATTTTCCGGTGCCGGTCGCGCCGAGGAGGACGACGTCCTTCTCCCCGGCGCGGATGCGCCGCTCCAGCTCGGCGATGGCCGCCGGCTGGTCGCCGCTGGGCTGGTAGGGACTGACGACCTCGAAAGGCGCCACCGTGCGTTCGATCTTCGAAACGGGCCGCATGGATCCACCGTACGACCCGCCACTGACAACGGGGTCGCGTCACCAGTCCCGAGGGGGCGCGTAGTCCCGCCGCTGGGTGTGGAACGAGGCCGGATCGGCGTGGGTGCCGAACCGGGGCACCTGGCGCCGGGCCGGGGCGCCGGGGGCCCGCGCGGCCGCCGGATCGTCCCAGTCGGGCGTGCCCATGACGACCAGCGGATCGAACATCACGACGACGGCGGCGAGCAGCAGGAAGCAGACCGGCCCGATCAGCAGGGGCACGAGGACCGAGCCCGCGCTGTCGCCCGCGGCGGGGGCGGCGGAGGACGCGGCGGGGTGGAGGTGGACCCGGAGCGCCGCCATCCCGGTGTAGTGCATGCCGCTGACCGCGACGCCCATGACCACGGCGGCGCCGAGGCTGGGCAGGAAGCCGTGGATGGAGACGGCGGCCCAGAGCGCGGCGGTGGCGGCGACCACGGCGACGACCACGGAGAGCGACACGGTGAACGTGTCGTACTCGAACCGCCCATCAAGCCGCATGCCCGCCATGCCGAGGTAGTGCATGGAGGCCACACCGAGTCCGGTGATCGTGCCTCCCGTCACCAGGGCCATCGGGGTGGCGCCGCGGTACCCGACCAGGAAGATCCCCACACCGACCATGACGATCGCGACCGCGAGGCCGGCGAAGGTGATCGGCTTGTCGTAGCCGATCGTCGTCTCCTCGACGGTGAACCCCACCATCGCGATGAAGTGCATCGTCCAGATGCCCGACCCTATGGAGGTCGCCCCGAGAGCGAGCCAGCCGGCCTTGAAGGAGCGTTCGGTACGCAGGGAGCGGGTGGTGCACCGCAGGCCCAGGGCGGCGCCGAGGCAGGCCATGAGAAAGGCGGCCACGGGGGTGACCGCCCCATAGCCGAAACCGTCGACAGTGCCCTGCATGTTCGTACGCCCTTCGCAGTAGCCCGGGTTCGGACGACCTTAAGGCGCAGGGCCCGGCAAACAAACAGAAGAGCTGCATTTTATCGGCCGGGGCGGTGGTCGGTGACCCGGTCCCCGTGCCCCGTTCATGTTGTGGCCACGCTTCTCCGGTCCCCCGTTCGGCGGCGACTGGGACCCTCGGGCCGTCGTCGTCGCGACGGCCGTCCGCCCTTCCGACGCAAGGAGTCCACGTGTACGCAGGCACCCCCACCGCCTCCGTCGCCGTCGCCGCCCTGCTGGGCGCCGGAACGCTGCTGATGTCCGCCGCGCTGACCGGTGCGCCGGGCCCTGACACCACTGGGGCGCGCCGCCCCGTCCCCGTGGCGCACACCGCCCCCGGCACCGGGGTCGGGACGGTGGGCGACCCGTCCCGGCGCCCGGGCGGCGCCCCGGTCGTCATCGCCCACCGGGGTGCTTCGGCCTACGCCCCGGAGAACACCCTGGCGGCCGTGGACCGGGCCGACGCCCTGGGGTTCGACTGGGTGGAGAACGACGTCCAGCTCACCCGGGACGGGGTGCCGGTCGTCGTCCACGACACCGCTCTGGAGCGCACCACGGACGCCGAGGAGGTCTTCCCGGACCGCTCCCCCTGGGCGGTCGCGGACTTCACGGCGGCGGAGATCGCCCGGCTGGACGCGGGGAGCTGGTTCGGCGCGCGGTTCGCCGGGGCCCGGGTGCCCACGCTCCGGCAGTACCTGCGGCGCCTCACGGAGAACGGGCAGAACCTGCTGCTGGAGATCAAGAGCCCGGAGCGCTACCCGGGCATCGAGGACGCGACCCTGGCGGTCCTGGGCCAGGAGGGGTGGCTGGACGCCCCGCACGTCCGCGACCGGCTGGTGGTCCAGAGCTTCGACGCGGACAGCGTCCGTACGGTGCACGCGCGGCGCCCCGACATCGTCACGGGGGTGCTGGGGGCCCCGCCGAGGGAGGAGCTGCCCGCGTACGCGCGGTTCACGGACCGGATCAATCCCTCGCACTCCTCGCTGACCGCCGGCTATGTGGCGGCGGTGCACGCGCTGAAGGGGCCGCACGGCATCCCGCTCCAGGTCGACGCCTGGACGGTCAACGACGCGCGGGCGGCGCTCCGCGTGAGCGGATTCGGTGTGGACGGCATCATCACCAACGCCCCCGACGTGGTGCGCGAGGCGACGACCACCGGCTGATCCGGGGCCGGCCACCGGGCGTTGTCAGTGGGCGGCCGTACGGTGGGGGCCATGAACAGCAACGGGGGCGTGAACGGCAGCGGGGTCGTCGAGTGGGCCGTCGTCGACAGCGACATCGGCCCGCTGATGCTGGCCGCGACCGATGCCGGGCTGGTGGCCGTGGTCTTCCACGCCCGGCCCCCGGTGCGGGACCGGATGGTGGAGCGGCTGCGGGCCCGGCTGGGCGCCGAGCCCGTGGAGGCGCCCGGATCGGCCCGGCTGGCCGAGCCGATACGCCAGCTCGCGGCGTACTTCGCGGGGACGCTGCGGGAGTTCTCCCTCGATCTGGACTGGTCGCTCACCGGCGGCTTCAACCGCCAGGTCCTGCGCGAACTGGCGACGGGCGTGCCGTACGGCGCGGTCGCGGGGTACGGGGAGCTGGCCGAGCGGGTGGGGCAGCCCGGGGCCGCGCAGGCGGTCGGCGCGGCCATGGGGGCGAATCCGCTGCCCGTGGTCGTGCCGTGCCACCGGGTGGTGGAGAGCGACGGGGGTCTCGGGGGCTTCGGCGGCGGGCTGGAGACCAAGCGGCGGCTGCTGGCGCTGGAGGGCGTGCTGCCGCAGCCGCTGTTCTGACCCCGGGCCCACGATGGCGGGCCGTCCCGGACGCGCCGGCCGCCTCGCCCCGGCTGCGCACCAGCTGCACGGCGGCGCACACCCCCGAACGGCACGACCGGGTCGTCGAGGCCCTCGCCGCAGAGGTCCCGGCCGGCGGCGGGCAGCGGCGTACTCGTACGTGCGTGCGGGCTGGCACACTGCCTCGGTGACCCACACTCTCGACAGCTCCGGCGGGACGCTGCCCGCGCCGCCGGCCCCGGTGGCCGATCTGCCCGGACTGCGGCGCAGGACCACCGCCGTGCTCATCGCCGGACAGATACTCGGCGGCCTGGGCGTGCCGATCGGCATCGCCCTGGCACCTGTGCTCGCCACGGAGGTCAGCGGTTCCGAGGCGCTGTCGGGGCTGGCACCCACGGCGTCGGTGGCCGGGACGGCCCTGCTGTCGCTGCCCCTGGCCGCGCTGATGACCGCGCGGGGCCGGCGTCCCGGGCTCGTACTGGCGTATCTGATCGGTGCGCTCGGCGCGGGGCTCGTGGTGCTGGCGGCCGTGGTGGAGAACTTCCCGCTGCTGCTCATCGGCATGGCCGCGTTCGGCGCGGGCTCCTCCGCCAATCTCCAGGCCCGTTTCGCGGCGGCCGATCTGGCGGAGCCGGACCGGCGCGGCCGGGCGATCTCGACGGTCGTCTGGGCCACGACGATCGGCTCGGTGCTCGGGCCGAACATCGCGGCCCCGGCGGGCCGGGTCTTCCGGGGCGGCTCCGTGCCGGAGACAGCCGGCCCGTTCGTCTGGGCGGCCGGGATCTTCCTGCTGGCCGCGGTGGTGATCGCGGTGCTGCTGCGGCCCGATCCGCTGCTCACGGCGCGGGCCCTTGCACCCCGGGAGAGCGTGTCGCCCCGGGACCGTTCGCTGCGGGCCGGGATCGCGGCCGTCCGGGCCTCGCCGATGGCCCGGCTCGCCCTGGTCACCGTGGTCGTCTCGCACACCGCCATGGTGTCGATCATGGTGATGACCCCGGTGGACCTCGGGCACCACGGCGCGGACCTCCAGCTGATCGGCCTGGTGATCAGCGGCCACATCGCCGGGATGTACGCCTTCTCCCCGGTGATGGGCCGGCTGTCGGACCGCATCGGTCGGCCGGCCGTCATCGGCCTCGCGGTCGGGCTGTTCTCGCTGGCCGCGCTGCTGGCCGGGACGGCGGGCGACGCGCACGGCCGGACCGCGGCCGGGCTGTTCGTCCTGGGGCTCGGCTGGTCCGCGGGGATGATCGCCGGTTCGGCGCTGCTCACCGATTCCGTGCCGCAGCCCGCCCGCGCCGCCGTCCAGGGCCTGTCGGACCTCACGATGAACGCGGCGGCGGGCGTCGGCGGGGCGGTCGCCGGGGTGATCGTCTCCCGGGCGGGCTACGGCTGGCTCAATCTGGCGGGCGTCTGCCTGCTGCTGCCCATGGGCGCGCTGGCCCTGCACAGGTCGCTCGGCCGCTCCGGGTAGGGCGACGGCCGGTGCCGGCGGACCGGCGCCGGCGGCCGTCGCGGAGCCGCGTTCCCTCAGAGGCTGATGTGGTACGCCTTGCGCAGCGTCTCGTGGACGGTCCACGTCGTCCGGTCGCCCTCGCGCAGCACGCAGGCGTCGCCGGGGCCGATCTCCAGGGTGGCGCCGCCCTCGACCGCCACGGTGGCGCGTCCGCCGACGACCACGAACAGTTCGTCGGCCTCGGTGTCCGTGACGACGCCCGGCGTGATCTGCCAGATCCCGCGCACCTGCTTGCCGTCGGCCGACTCCCAGAGCACCTTGCCGGTGACCTCGGGGGTGCCCTCGATGATCTGGGACGGATCCAGCGGCTCCGGTTCCAGCTCGGCATCGGCGATGTGGACGGAGAACGACGCGGGGGCGTGATCATTTGTGGTCATGGCCGGTCACTTTAGCGATCGATTCAAAGGCTCCACCCCCGGGTCCGCCTTTCGACGCAGGGGCGCACCCCGGCGTGAGGGCTGAGCGTCGGACCGAACCGCCGCACGCCCGCGGACGTTTGAGCCCACCCCGCGTGCGACAGGGATGTGGACATGTCACAGACTGAGTCCTTCGATCCCGCCCCGTACGCCCCGGCCCTCTCCGCGGAGGTGCGGGCCGCTCTCGCCACGGACCGGCCGGTCGTCGCCCTGGAGTCGACGATCATCTCGCACGGTCTGCCCCGCCCCCGCAATCTGCGGGTCGCCGAGGAACTGGAGGCCGTCGTACGGTCGCACGGCGCCGTTCCCGCGACGATCGCCGTACTGGACGGCCGGGCCAGGATCGGCCTGGACAAGGCCCAGTTGGAGCGCGTGGCGGAGGACGAGGGGCTGCGCAAGCTCGGTCACCGGGACCTCGCCCCGGCACTGGCGAGCGGGGCCAGCGGGGCGACGACCGTCTCCGCGACCGCCTTTCTCGCGGCGCGGGCGGGGCTGCGCGTCTTCGCCACGGGCGGGCTCGGCGGGGTGCACCGGGGCTGGACGGAGACCCAGGACGAGTCCGCCGATCTGCGGCTGCTGGCGCGCACCCGGATCACCGTGGTCTGCGCGGGGGTGAAGTCGATCCTGGACGTGCCCGCCACGCTCCAGCGCCTGGAGACGCTGGGGGTCGGGGTGCTCGGCTACGGCACCGACCGTTTCCCCGGCTTCTATCTGAGCAGTTCCGGCGAACCGGTCGACTGGACGGTCCGCTCCCCCGAGGAGGTCGCCGAGGTGATGGCGGCCCAGGACGCGCTGGGCGGCCCGGCGTCCGCGCTGATCGTCGCGCATCCCGTACCGGAGGCGGAGCAGCTCGATCCCGCGCTCCACGACCGGGTGCTGGCCGAGGCGCTGGCGGCGTGCCGGGAGCGCGGCATCACGGGGCAGGCCGTCACCCCGTATCTGCTGGGCCATCTGGTGCGGGCGACGGGCGGGGCCTCGCTGGAGGCCAACCTGGCGGCGGTCCGCGGCAATGCGGCACTGGCCGCGCGGATCGCCGCGGCCCGCGCGGCCGCCCGATGACCAGCGGTTCCGGCGGCCTGCTCGTCGTCGGGGACGTGGTGACGGACGTGGTGGCGCGGCACGGGTCCGCGCTGGCGCGGGGGACGGACACGGTGGCCGGGATCCGGACCCGGGCGGGCGGCGCGGGGGCGAACGTCGCCTGCTGGGCGGCGCGTTCGGGTTGCCGGGACGTCCGGCTGCTGGCCCGCGCCGGGGCCGACTCGGCGGACTGGCACCGGGGGCTGCTCGCGCGGGCCGGGGTGCGGGAGCTGCTGACGGTGGACGCGGAGGCGCCGACGGGTACCGTCATCGCCCTGGTCGACGCGTCCGCCGAGCGCACCTTCCTCACCGACAGCGGGGCCTCGCTCCGCCTCTCCCCCGAGGACTGGTCGCCGTCGATGCTCGACGGCGTCGCCCGGCTCCACCTCTCCGGCTACCTCTTCTTCGCGCCGTCGAGCCGGGCCACGGCGCTGCTGGCGCTGCGGGAGGCGGTCCGGCGGGGCATTCCGGTGAGCGTCGACCCGGCGTCCACCGGGTTCCTGGCCCGGCTGGGGGTCGACCGGTTCCTGTCCCTGGTCGAGGGCGCCGGACTGCTGCTGCCCAACGCGGACGAGGCGCGGACGCTGACCGGGCTACCGGAACCGGCGGACGCCGCCGCCACGTTGAGCCGGCTCGTCGGGGAGGTCGTCGTCACGCTGGGCGAGGACGGTGCGCTGCTGGCCACGGCGGGGACGGTGACCGACCGCGTCCCGGGGAACCCGGCGGGGGCGGCGGTGGACTCGACGGGGGCCGGGGACGCCTTCACCGGCGCCTTCCTCGCGGCCCGGCTCGCGGGCGCCACCGGCCCGGAGGCCGCGGCGGCGGGGTGCCGGGCGGGGGCGGAGGCCGTCCTGACCGTGGGCGGCCGGCCGCCCCTTCCGCCCGACTGAGCACACGGGCGCACGCCGGGGGAAAGGAAGCCCGCAGGGACGGCGGGACCGCCCTCGCCCCCTCACCCGTCCTCCCGGTTCCGCACCCCCGTCCACGCCGGATGGTGCGGGTCGTCGGCGCGGACGACGGCGTCCGCGTGCTCGGCGGGCGCCACCTCGTCCTCGTACCGGGCGAAGGCGGGCAGTGTCCAGCGCTCGTCCTCGTCCGTGCGCCGGCGCAGCGCCCCCGCCGAGAGCCGGACGTGGACGCTCAGGTCGAAGGGGAACCAGTGCCCCAGCAGGAACGGCCCGTGCAGCACCAGCACGCCGCCCTCGGGCAGTTCGCGGTAGGCGCTGCGCGTGGCCCGGTCGGTCTGCGGGTCCCAGAGGTCGGGCAGGACGCGCCCGTCGCCGTCCGGCTCCAGCGGTCCGAAGACCTCGCGCCACAGCGCCCCGGTGTCGAACCAGCTGCCGTAGTACGAGTCCGGGTCGCTTCTGCCGTACTCGTACCGCAGGCTGGCCGGGCGCAGGAACCCCTCCGTGGACACCGTGAGCACGGAACGGCCGCGCAGCCGCAGCGCCTGGCCGACGGCGTCGGCCAGGTCTCCGGTGCGGGCGGCCGGGGCGCCGTCGACGGCCACCTTGAGCCAGGGCCCGCCGTCGGCCGGTGTCAGCGCCTCGGCGTGCGCGGCCAGCGCGTCGGCCAGCCGTTCCCGGGTGATCGCTTCGAATCGCACGCGCCCATCATGGCCTGCCGGCGGGGACGGTCCGGCGGCGGAACCTCGTGCTCCGCAGCCCTCCGGGACGTCCCGTCCGTCCCACGGGACGCTCCTGCCACCGAGAAACCTGGCCGCGCGCCACGCGTCCGTCTACGGTCGTCGTCATGGATCTCGCATTCGCCCGTTCGTTCGCCGCGACCTGGCAGGACGACTGGAACTCCCATGACCTGGAACGCATCCTGACGCACTACCACGAGGACGTGACCTTCAGCTCCCCGATGATCGCGCGGTTCACCGGGGACGCCTCGGGCACCGTGCGGGGCAAGGCCGCGCTGCGCGCGTACTGGGCGCGCGGGCTGGAACTGATCCCCGACCTGAAGTTCGAGGTGATGGACGTGCGGGCGAGCGTCGACACCCTCGTCATCGACTACCGCAACCAGATCGGCGGCCGGGTCTACGAGGTGCTGACCTTCCGCGACGGCCTGGTCAGCGCCGGTCTCGGGGCGTACGGGGAGACGCTCGCCCGCTGACGGGCCCGCACCGCCGCCCCGGACGCCCTTTCGCCGTACACCCTTTCGCCGTACGTCACTTCCGGGGGCCGCAGTCCGCCGCTTCGGCGTCGTCGGAGAGTTCACTGCCCTCGGGCAGCAGATACGTCACCCACAGGACGACGGGCTCGCGGCCCAGGTTCTGTCCGATGTGCCGGTGCTTGACGCCGGACGGTTCGATGAACGAGGTACCGGCGGGGCTCACCTCGACCGCGCAGTCGTCGAGGGTGCGGGTCAGCGTCCCCGACTTGACCACCGCGATCAGCTGGCCCCGGTGGGTGTGCCAGCCGGTGGAGCCGCCCGGCTCGATGGTGATGGTCCGGAAGGTGACGTCGGTCCGCCCCTTCGGCGTCTTCACCTTGAGCTTCCCCGCCGAGGTGCCTTCCGCCACCACGGTGCCGCTGACCCCGCTGCCGGGTGTCGCGACGGCCGACGCCGGCACCAGGCCGAGCGCCGCCACACAGCCCCCGACGACCAGTGCCGTGCCCAGCCGCCCCGGCCGGCCCCTCGTTCCGCTGCGCGTTCCCACGGGTCACTCCTCTGGCTCGTCGTCCCGGTCATCCCAAATGACCGGACACTACCCCGAGGCCCGTCGCTCGAATCACGCCATCACGCACGATGCTTTCCCGCCGCTCCCGGACATCCGTTCGCCTCAGTCGCCGCGCAGTGCGCCCGCCAGCGGCCCGTCGCCGGACACCTCGATGCGGCCGTCCTCGACGGCCTCCGCGAAGGTCAGTTCGCCCCGGCCCAGCGCCAGGCAGACCTCCGCGTCCAGCGCGATCCGGGCGTCGGCGCGGTCGGCCGGGCCGTCCCCGTACACCGGCTCACCGGCCGCCGGCCGCCCCGTACGGACATGGAACTCGCCCTCGTCCAGGTGCACGTCGACCACCCCGCCGACGGCCGCGACCCCCTCCAGGGCGCGGAGCAGCGGAAGCGCGAACCAGTGCGCCCGGACCGCGTCCGTGGGACGCCGCTCGGCGAGCGCGGGCGCCCCCCACTCGGCGAGCGCGGCGAGGACGGGCAGCAGTCCGTGGCCGCGCTCGGTGAGGGCGTAGACGGTGGCGGCGGCCGGCGGGGGCAGTTTGCGGCGGACGACGAGACCGCCCTGCTCCATGTCCTTCAGCCGCGAGGCGAGCACGTCCGTGCTCACGCCCGGCAGATCGGCGTGCAGATCGGTGTAGCGGCGCGGGCCCGCCAGCAGTTCACGGACGATCAGCAGGGTCCACCGGTCGCCGACCGCGTCCAGGGCCCGCGCGCCGGCGCAGAACTGGTCGTAACTCCGGCGGCGGGCCGGGCGGGTGGAGGGCTGTGGCTGACGTGGCATGCGACGCAGTCTAGACATGTTGTTGGACTTTCCAAGCCCGAGCTTGGTAAAACCAAGTATCGCAATCGGGTCGGGAGGCACGGCATGGAGTTCCGCCAGTCCAGCAAGCTCAACGAGGTCTGTTACGAGATCCGGGGCCCGGTCATCGAGCACGCCAACGCGCTGGAGGAGGCGGGCCACAGCGTGCTGCGCCTGAACACCGGCAATCCGGCGCTCTTCGGCTTCGAGGCGCCGGAGGAGATCGTCCAGGACATGATCCGGATGCTTCCGCAGGCGCATGGCTACACGGATTCGCGCGGCATCCTCTCGGCCCGCCGGGCCGTGGCGCAGCGCTATCAGGCCATGGGCCTGACCGATGTCGGCGTCGACGACGTCTTCCTCGGCAACGGGGTGTCCGAGCTGATCTCGATGGCGGTCCAGGGGCTGCTGGAGGACGGCGACGAGGTGCTGATCCCCTCCCCTGACTATCCGCTGTGGACGGCGGTGACGACGCTGGCCGGCGGGAGGGCCGTGCACTACACGTGCGACGAGTCGGCGGACTGGAACCCGGATCTGGCCGATATGGCCTCCAAGATCACCGACCGCACCCGTGCCGTCGTGATCATCAATCCGAACAACCCGACCGGAGCCGTCTATCCGCGCGAGATCCTGGAGGGCATCCTCGATCTGGCCCGCCGGCACGGTCTGATGGTGTTCGCCGACGAGATCTACGACCAGATCCTGTACGACGACGCCGAGCACCACAGCGTGGCCGTCCTCGCCCCCGATCTGGTCTGCCTCACCTTCAGCGGACTCTCCAAGACGTACCGCGTGGCCGGGTTCCGCTCCGGCTGGATGGTGGTGTCCGGTCCCCAGCAGCACGCGCGCAGCTATCTGGAGGGGCTGACGATGCTGGCCTCGATGCGGCTGTGCCCCAACGCGCCCGCGCAGTACGCGATCCAGGCGGCGCTCGGCGGCCGGCAGTCGATCCGGGAACTGGTGGCGCCCGGGGGCCGGCTCCACGAGCAGCGCGACCGGGCCTGGGAGAAGCTGAACGAGATACCCGGGGTCTCGTGCGTGAAGCCGAAGGGCGCGCTGTACGCCTTCCCGCGCATCGATCCGCAGGTGCATCCGATCGTCGACGACGAGAAGTTCGTCCTGGACCTGCTGCTGCGCGAGAAGATCCAGGTCGTCCAGGGCACCGGCTTCAACTGGCCGCGGCCCGACCACTTCCGGATCCTGACCCTGCCGCACGCCGACGACCTCGACGCGGCGATCAGCCGTATCGGACGCTTCCTGGCCGGATACCGGCAGTAGGCGGGGGCGGGGCGCCCGCGCGGCGGCCGGGAAAAAGGAGCGGACCCGGGGGCGTAGCCGGCCCCCGGGCCCTGTGATTGCCGCCTGATTCGCACGCCGGCACTTTTAAGGGTCCGTGTCAGGTTGATGTCGTCGCGTCCTGCCTTTAGACGACCGCGGACCGAAGCTCCACGGGCCGGAGTCGAACCGGCATCTCGACGCCCACGGGCACGGGCCCGATTGATCCGGCGATAGGCGGCGCATGCTGAATCTGGAGCAAGAGTCTGAGATTGATCGCGGCCCGCCTCTGCCAGTTGGGCCACCCCGGCCCGCATCCGTACGGGGTACGGAAGTGCCGGGGGGAGGACTCGAACCTCCAACCGCACCGCGTCGTCACGACAAACTTCAGTGTCAGCTTTGCGCTCCTCGCGCACCCCGGTGGTTTCGACAGCCACCGGGGAATCCATGGTCGGTCACCCGAACAGGTAACCGAAGACCGCGTCACCCACCCGTCGGTCCGTCACCTCCACACCGTTGGCCTCCTCGCGGGCGAACTTGACCGCCTGCTGGAGCTTCTCCACCCGGTCGAGCAGCTCGTTGATCCGCCGCGCGGGCAGGGCTCCGGAGAACTTCACCGTCGTCCAGTAACCGATCGGGACGTCCTCGTAGTAGACCTCGACCTGGGCCGGGTGCTTCTCGGTGGCCTCCGCCTTCACGTGGTTGCGGGGCACCTTCTTCGTCCGCAGGGTCCGCACCGGCTCGGTCTTCCAGGCGTCCGTCGACGGGTCCTGGCTCCACGCCTCGGAGGCGTCGAGCACCGGGAGCTTGCGCACGAAGGTGTTGAGGTCCGTGAGCTGCTTCTCCAGGAAGAGGAGGTACGAGACGGGGACCCCGCTCACCAGCACCCGTCCCTCGACGGTGATGTCGGCGCGGGCCTCGCAGTTCGCCCAGTCCTTCGTGGCGGTGACGTCGAAGAGCCGGGTCAGGGTCGCCGCGGTGTCCCGCAGCACGTCCTCGGCCTTGATCTGCACCAGCGTCGACTCGGGCGGAAGCTGCTCGCCCTCCTCGTCCTTCGGCTGGTACGTCCGGGAGATCCCGGCCAGCAGACCGGCCTTCTGGAGGCCGTGATGCGCCGCCGTCAGGTCCTGGTGAGCCTTGGACTTGACGCCCTTCTCCACTGCGATGATCTGATTGAGTTTCGCCACGTCGGGGACGCTAGCAAGGCCAACCGACGCCCCACCAACGGTTTTTCCCGCCCGATCGGGTGGATCGGCGTGCGCCGCCCCCGCCGCGGCGCCCTCGGGCCGGTGCGGCTTGCCACAGTGGGCCGCGCGCCCGCGCGCACCGCCCCGCACCCGGAACGAAGGGTTCCCCCATGCCCCGTCCCCGTCTCCTCCCCGGCACCGGAGTCCCGGCCGACAGCCGTCCCCGTACGCGCCACCGCACGGCGCTCGCCGCAGCCGCGGCCGGACTCGCGGTCCTGGCCGCCGGCACGCCCGTCGCGTACGCCACGCTGGGCGCCGACTCCCCCGCCGATCCCCGCCCGGCGACCTCGACCGCCTCGCGCGGCAAGGCGTACATCGAGACACGGCTGCTGTTCGGCACCGAACGACCGGACGGCGGCCCGGCCGTGACGGACCGCCAGTTCATGGCCTTCGTCGACGCGGAGGTCACCCCGCGCTTCCCCGACGGACTGACCGTCCAGGACGGCCGGGGCCAGTGGCGGGACTCGCACGGCGTCGTCGAACGGGAACGCAGCTATGAACTGACGCTGCTCTACCCGGCCTCCGAGGCGCGGCAGCGCGATCCGCAGATCGAGCGGATCCGCACCGCCTACGAGGAGGCGTACGCGCAGGATTCGGTGGCCCGGCTGGAGGAGCGCACGACGGTCGACTTCTGAGCCCCGGGCGAGCCGGCCGCCGCCGCGCCCGCCCGCCCGCATCCGGGCGACCGGCCCCGTCAGGCGGCCCCTCCGCGTCGCCGACCCCGTCAGGCACCCCGGCCGCGTCGCCGGCCCCGTCAGGCGTTCCCGCCGCGCGGTCCGCTCAGCACGCGGGCCGCGGCGTGCGCCCCCAGGACCGCGACCGGCAGGAGCGCCAGCCCGGCCGCGCTCCGGCCCCCGCCGACCTCGACACCGGCCGCCCGGAGCCGGCGCAGCGCCCAGAGGGAGTACGGGACGACGACGGTCGGCGCGGTGGCGACGCCGGGGGTGTAGCCGCCGTACGCCGCCGACTGCGCCAGGTGGACCGCCCCGTGCACGCCGAAACCGACCAGGACGCCGCCGAAGAGCGGGCTGCGTCCGCCGGTGCGTGCCCCGTCCGCCGCGGCCACGGCGATCAGGCAGCCCATCAGGCCGATGGCCGTGGTGATCTCGCGCCGGCCGAGGTCGGTGCGCCGCCAGATCCGCTCGGGCACCCAGGGCAGGCGCTTCCTGAGCTCGGGCCGCGCGGTGCGCAGCCAGCCCGCCATCGTGGCGATCTCCTCCAGGTCGTTGGCCGCCCAGGCGGCCAGCAGTCCCCAGGTCACCGCCCCGGACACCGGTGCTCCCGCACGTTCCGTCATGGGTACCCCCTCGGTCGTTCCCACGGCGCTCCCGCTCCGGCCACGGGGCCGGGCGGCACCGCCGAAAGCACATAATGCAACGCAACGTCGCGTTGCATTTCTTGGAGGCACCATGCCGGACCAGACCGCCCGCCAGCGCCCGGACAAGGTCCCGGACAAAGGCCCCCGGGCCGCCGGGGCGATCCACGACGCCACGCTGCGCCTGCTCGCCGAGCGCGGGTACGCCGGGCTGACGATCGAGGCCGTCGCCCAGGAGGCCGGGGTCAACAAGACGACGATCTACCGGTGGTGGCCGTCGAAGGCCCCCCTGCTGCGGGCCGCGCTGCTGCGCTCCCGGGCACTGGACGTCTCGGTGCCCGACACGGGCTCGCTGCGGGGCGATCTGATCGCCCTCACCGAACAGATCGTGGCGCTGGTGACGGGGGCGCGCACCCAGGCGCTCGTCCGGGCCATGACGGCGGGGTCGGGGCTCCCCGACGACGAACTCGCCGCCCTGACCCGCGACTTCTTCGCCGACCGCTTCTCCCGCGAGCGGCCGGTGTTCGCGCGGGCCGTCGCACGCGGCGAACTCCCCCCGGACACCGACCCGATGCTGCTGCTCGACCTGATCGCCGGGGCCGTCTGGATGCGGGCCCTGCTGCGCAACCTGCCCGTACCCCCGGATTTCGCGACGTCCGTCGTGGACGCGGTGCTCCCCGCCCGGCCCGCCGGCTGAACCATCGGGTACTGTGCCGCCTCCGGTGCCGGGGGGCACCGGACGTCGACGAACAAGGAGCAGGCCGCATGGGCGCGCCCGTACGACAGTTCACCGCGACGACCGAGCGGGGGGAGGTCTTCACGGTCAACCTGGAACGCGACTTCCGGTACGACCCGTACCGTGACTTCCTCGTCTGCGCGCACTGCGACTGGGCGCCCTCGATGCTGACGACACGGCGGCTCGACGCCATGGCCGGGGAGCATCTGGCCGACGCCCACGGCGCGGGCGGGGCGCTCGTCCAGCAGGAGGACCCGTCCTTCCGCACGGCCCGGCTGATCGTGCTGCCCCTCGTCGCGGTGCTGCTGATCGTGCTGCTGGTCGTCGCGAGCGGCTGACGGGACACGCCCGGCGCGCCGGGCGGCTCAGCCGGCGCCGGTCAGTTCCAGGAGCGCGCCCACCGGGTCGGCGGCCGGGGCGGCTCGGGGCCACCATGCCTCCGCGCCCGGTTCGGACTCGTAGCCGTACCACCGGCCGTCGTGCCCGTAGCGGAGCTGGAGGGTGCCGCCGGGGTGGGTGAGGTGATTGTGCCACGGCTGGAAGCGGGGCCAGCCGGCCGCCGCGAGGGCGGGGCGGGCCCGGTCGAAGGGTCCGGCCGGGGGGTCCCAGGGCGTTTCCAGAACGGCGAGGCCCTCGGGACCGCCCTGCCTCCAGGCGGCGACGGCGCGGGCCAGATCGGTGGTGGTGCGGCCGGTGGCGGAGGCCAGCTCGCGGTAGAGGGCGCGGGTGGTGACGGTGAGTCCGGCCGTGGGGCGGGCCGCCGCGTGCCGGACGGCGTCCTGCCAGGCGGTGAGCCCGGCGACCGGGTCGGTGCCGGTGGTGAGCAGGGCGTGGGCCCGCTCGGCGGCGTCGGTGGCCAGCTGGTCGAGCCCGAGGGGGTCCCGGGCGCCCGGCAGCTCCGGATAGGCGGGCGGGCGGCCCGGATGGGGGTCCGCCGGGAAGGGTGCGGGCAGCGGCGGCAGGAAGCGGTCGGCGTACGCCTCGTCGGCGGGCACGGAGGGGGCGTCGGGCGCGGCGGGCCGTTCCCGCGCGGAGAGTGCCGCGTTGCGGTGGCCCAGGTCCGCGAGGATCTCGCGCTCGCCCCGGCCGCGCAGCAGCAGGAGGACGAACGGATCGGCGTCCAGCAGCCGGGCCGTCTGGTAGCAGAGGGCCGCCACGTGCTTGCAGGGCCGGCCGCGGTCGGGGCAGGTGCAGGTGGGGTCCAGATCGCCGGCCTCGGGGAGCAGCGCGATGCCCTGGGCGGCGGCCGTGTCCGCCAGGGAGTGCGGCATCTCCTTGGCGAGCAGGGCGGCGAGGTGCCCCGGGCGCTCGGCCACCGCGCCGAGGAAGGTCTCCCAGTCGGGATCGCCGAGGGTGCGCAGCCGCAGCTCCGCGCGGTAGGGGCGGGGGCGGCTGCCGTGCACGTACGCGACGACACGGCCCGGGGTGACGGTGATCGCGGCGACGTTCCCGCTGTCCGCGTACGCGCGCCCCCGGGCCAGTCTCGGGCCGTCCGTCGAGCGGGACTCCAGGGCCGTCACCCAGGCCCGGCCCCACCAGCTGTCCGCGAACGGCTCGTCGTCCCCGGTGGTGCGGGCGGGCACGGCCTCGAAGGTGCGCCGCAGATCGTCGGGGCCGGGCCGGGGGCGGACGGCGGGCGGACGGGGACTCATGACGGCCTCCGGAGGGAGACGAGGTCGGCCAGGTCGCGGTCGCTCAGCTCGGTCAGGGCGGCCTCCCCGCCGCCGAGCACGGCGTCGGCGAGGGCCCGTTTGGCGAGCAGCATCTCGCCGATGCGGTCCTCGACGGTGCCCTCGGCGATGAGCCGGTGCACCTGGACGGGCTGGGTCTGGCCGATGCGGTAGGCCCGGTCGGTGGCCTGTTCCTCCACCGCCGGGTTCCACCAGCGGTCGTAGTGGATGACATGGGAGGCGCGGGTGAGGTTGAGTCCGGTGCCCGCGGCCTTGAGGGAGAGCAGGAAGACGGGCACCTCGCCCTCCTGGAAGCGGTCCACCATCCGCTCGCGCTCGGCCACCGGCGTTCCCCCGTGCAGGAGCTGGGAGGGGATCGCGCGGGCGGCGAGATGCGCGGAGAGCAGCCGGGCCATCGTCACGTACTGGGTGAAGACGAGCACGGAGCCGTCCTCGGCGAGGATCGTGTCGAGCAGTTCGTCGAGGAGGGCGAGCTTTCCGGAGCGTCCGGAGAGCCGGGCCGGGTCCTCCTTCAGATACTGCGCGGGGTGGTTGCAGATCTGCTTGAGCGAGGCGAGCAGCTTCATGATCAGGCCGCGCCGGGCGATGCCCTCGGACGCCTCGATGTACGCCATGGTCTCGCGGACCGTGGCCTCGTAGAGCGTGGCCTGCTCCCGGGTGAGGAAGACCGGGTGGTCGGTCTCCGTCTTGGGCGGCAGCTCCGGGGCGATACCGGGGTCGGACTTGCGGCGGCGCAGCAGGAAGGGGCGGACCAGCCGGGAGAGCCGTTCGACCGCTTCGTCGTTGGCGAAGCCGGCGGCGGTGCCGGTGTTCTCGGCCGTACGCGCGTGGCGGGCGCGGAATGCCTTGAGGGGGCCGAGGAGTCCGGGGGTGGTCCAGTCGAGGAGCGCCCAGAGCTCGGAGAGGTTGTTCTCGACGGGGGTGCCGGTGAGGGCGACACGGGCCGGGGACGGGAGGGTGCGCAGCGCCTTGGCGGTGGAGGAGTGCGGGTTCTTCACGTGCTGGGCCTCGTCGGCGACGATCAGCCCCCAGCGGTGGGCGGCCAGCTCGGCGGCGCTGGAGCGCATCGTGCCGTACGTGGTAAGGACGAAGCCGGCGTCGGCCCCGGCGAGGCTGCGGCCGGTGCCGTGGAAGCGGCGGACGGGGACGCCGGGGGCGAAGCGGTTGATCTCCCGGTGCCAGTTGCCCAGCAGGGAGGCGGGGCAGACGACCAGGGTGGGGGCGGGGTGGGCGCGGTGGAGGTGGAGGGCGATGAGGGTGATCGTCTTGCCGAGGCCCATGTCGTCCGCGAGGCAGCCGCCGAGGCCGAGCGAGGTCATCCGGTCCAGCCAGGCCAGGCCGCGCAGCTGGTAGTCGCGCAGCGTGGCGGCGAGGCCGGGCGGCGGCGCGATCGTGGCGGTGTCGTCGGTGATCCGGGCGCGCAGCTCGGCCAGGGCGCCGATGGGCACCGCCTCGACCTGCTCGCCGTCCACCTCGGCGGTGCCGGTCAGGGCGACGGCGAGGGCGTCCACCGGGTCCAGCAGGCCCAGCCCTCGTTTGCGCGCCTTGCGGACGAGCGCGGGATCGACGACGACCCACTGGTCCCGCAGCCGGACGACGGGGCGGTGGGCCTCGGCGAGCACGTCCATCTCCGCCTCGGTGAGCTTCTGGTCCCCGAGGGAGAGCTGCCAGTCGAAGGAGAACAGCTGTTCGGCGTCGAAGAACGCGGTGCCGTCGGTGGCGGATCCGGGGGCGGGGCGCACGACGGCCGCCGCGGTGAGGGAACGGGCCAGCTCCCTGGGCCAGTGGATGTGGACCCCGGCCGCCGCGAGCCGTGCCCCGGCCGCGCCCAGCAGGTCCTGGAGCTCGTCCTCGGCGAGGGCCAGGACGTCGGGGACGGGCTGTTCCAGCAGCCGTTCGAGCGGGGGCCAGACGCGGGCGGCGCGGCGCAGCGCGAGGACGGCGTCGATCCGGGACCGGGGGCCGAAGGGCTCGCCCGCGGTGCCGTTCCACAGGGCCGCGGCATCGATGACGTAGGTGGGGTCGGCGAGGCTGTGCACCTGGGTGACGGCCGCCCCGGCGTGCCGGGCGGGGGCGGGAACGGCTCCGCCGCCTGCGTGCTCCGGGGCGTCGGCCGTCCCGGGGGCCGGGGTGGTGTCGAAGAGTTCGTAGGCCGAGAGGTCCAGGCGCAGCGACACCCGTACGCCCGCGTCGAGCCCGGAGGCGACCTCCACGGCCCATTCCCGGGCGCCGGGCAGCTGCCGGCCCTCGCGGGCGGCGAAGGGGGCGCCCATGGCGAACGCGGCGGCGGGGGTGCGGGGCAGGGTGTCGGCGACCGCGTCGAGGAAGGCGGAGACCAGCGCCTCGGGCTCGGGGAGGCGCAGCGGGGAGCGGCCCGGGACGGGCACGGCGTGGCCCTCGGGGGGCAGGGCCGCCGCGACGGCGCGCAGATGGGCGACGTCGTCGGCGTCGCGCGGTCCGGCGCGCCAGGCGTCGTGGTCGTCGGCCGTCAGTCCGGGGAGGAGGCGGCCCCGGGAGACCAGATGGAGCGCGTGCAGCGCGGCGGCGCCCCAGCAGCGGGCGGCCGGGTGGGCGGAGCGCAGATGGCGGGCGCGGACCAGCAGCGGCAGGGCCTCCGCGACCGGCACGAGCAGCGCGGGCACGGTGTCGGCGCGCGGGCCGCCCGTGCCGTCAGGGCGGCGGACGACCGTGATCTCGGCGGTCCGGACACCCGAGCCGTCCGCCTCGGCGGGCCCGCCCTCGTCGGCGCGCGCGTCCCAGATGCCGTCCGGGTCCGCCGGCGGATGCCCCTCGGGGTCCCAGAACGCGACGAGGCCCCGGCGCGGGAGCGGATCGGGCAGGAAGACGGGGGCGCA
This sequence comes from Streptomyces sp. NPDC001515, assembly GCF_053597115.1. Taxonomy (NCBI): domain Bacteria; kingdom Bacillati; phylum Actinomycetota; class Actinomycetes; order Kitasatosporales; family Streptomycetaceae; genus Streptomyces; species Streptomyces sp. NPDC001515. The sequence goes on along the minus strand of NZ_JBSFHN010000021.1, from coordinate 38,127 downwards.
GCGCAGCAGCCGGGCCACGGCCGCGTCCCGCGACGACGGTGCGGTGTCCATCCTGCCTCCCCTCCCCATCCTGCCGGGCCCGCCGGGCCCGTACGCCTCGGCCTCCGTGCCTGGTCAGCGCGGACGCCCTCGGAATCACTCCGACTCCGGCGAGTCTAGGCGGGGGGTCCGACAACGCTGCGGCCGCCGCCGGACCCGCAGCTCGTACGGGACCGGCGGCGACTGGGTCCCGGCCGCTCAGTGGCTGACCAGCGGAGGCTTCGCGGGGCCGCCGGTCGCGGGGCCGGCCCCGTTCGCGGAAGAGGAGGAGGTGGTGGCCGGGGAGCCGGACGGTTCCGGTTCCGGCTCCGTCGCGGCACGGGCCGGCTGCGGTTCCGCCGTCCGCTCCGGGTCCGACCCCGGCGCCTGCCCGTCCTTCGGCCCGGGTTCCGGCCCGTCCGTCGGCCCGGGGGTCCGCCCGTCGCCGGCCGGGGCCACCGCCTGAGGCGGTCCGGACGGGGTCTGTGCCTGCTGGGCCCGTTCCAGGAAGCGCAGCAGCTCCACCGGGAACGGCAGCACCAGCGTGGAGTTCTTCTCCGCCGCCACGGCCACCACGGTCTGCAGCAGCCTGAGCTGGAGGGCCGCCGGCTGCTCGGACATCTCGGACGCCGCCTCGGCCAGCTTCCTGGACGCCTGGAGCTCCGCGTCGGCGTTGATCACCCGGGCCCGCCGCTCACGGTCGGCCTCGGCCTGCCGCGCCATGGACCGCTTCATGGTCTCCGGCAGCGAGACGTCCTTGATCTCGACCCGGTCGATCTGCACGCCCCAGCCGACGGCCGGGGAGTCGATCATCAGCTCCAGGCCCTGGTTGAGCTTCTCTCGGTTGGAGAGCAGATCGTCCAGATCGCTCTTGCCGATGATGGAGCGCAGCGAGGTCTGGGCCATCTGCGAGACGGCGAAGCGGTAGTCCTCCACGGCGACGACCGCGCTCGCCGGGTCGACCACCTTGAAGTAGATGACCGCGTCCACCCGCACGGTGACGTTGTCGCGGGTGATGCCGTCCTGGGCCGGCACCGGCATGGTGACGATCTGCATGTTGACCTTGCGGAGCCGGTCGATGCCGGGGACCAGCATGGTGAACCCGGGTCCGCGCACATCGTCGCGGAGCCGCCCCAGCCGGAGCACCACGCCTCGTTCGTACTGCTTGACGACGCGGGCCGCCGCGGCCGTGTACACCGCGGCCGCCGCGAGGACCGCGATCACCGCGATCAGGAGCACCTGGACCATGACGGCCCCCTGCCAGCCGGAGGAACCGGCACACCGGAGGTACCGGAACGTCTGCCTCACGCCCTCTCGGGCCTAATACCACGGTATGCCCCATACGGACAGCGGGCGAACGGCTGCCCGGACCGCCGTCCCCCGCCCGGCGGCCTCCCGGATGCCGGGCCCGCCGGCAGCGGGCAGGGTGACCAGCGTCAGCACGTCCCGCCGTGGCGCACGGGGGGCGTGACGGAGTGCGTACGGATGAGCCGGACGAGACAGACGAGGAACCGCCCATGCCCGTGATCGACCACCGCCGCCGCCGTCTCGGCGTCGCCGCCCAGGCCGTGCTCCTCACCCTCACCGTCGCCGGCTGCTCGGGCCTCGGCCGGACCGCGGTCGGGCCGGTCACCTACACGACGGAACGGGATGCCGTGATCATGGTGAACAGCCCCTCGGTGAAGGGCTGCCACCGGATCCTGCCGGGTGCCAAGGAGGTCTCCAACGGCACCCTGATCGACATCATCCTGTATCGCACACGGGACTGCACCGGGCCGGGCACGACCTATCTCGCGACCACGTTCTCCGACGTGAAGGCGCCCAGCGCGCTGCCCTGGCGCAGCTTCAGCACCGTCCACTGACCCCCGCCGCCGGGCACGCCCCGGGGCCGTGTCACACGGGCACGGCGCGCACCCACACCCCGTCCGGTGTCAGACAGCGGTCCACCCGCAGGCCGGCCGTCTCCAGATGGCCCTCGAACTCCTCCCGTGTCAGGGGGCGCGCGAGGAAGGTCTGGGTCCACCGGGCGTCCTCGAAGTCGTACTCCGCGCGCACCGAGCGCACCCCGTCGCCGACCGGCTCCGAGGAGACGATCCGGACGGTGTACCCGGCGGGGTGGATCCGCTCGCGCGGCAGGTCCGCGTGGTAGTCCTCGCCCTCGCGCTGGAGGAGGACCACGCCGCCGTCGCGCACATATCGGCGGCAGGTGCGCAGCAGCCCGTCCCGGACGAGGGGGTCGCCCGCGTGCACCAGGAACGAGGCCAGCATCACCACGTCGAAGGTCTCGTCGCCGAGGTCGAGGGATTCGATGGGGGCGCACACCGTCCGGGCCCCGCGCACCCGCTCCAGCATTGCCGCCGACTCGTCCACGGCCGTGACGTCGAAGCCGCGCGCGACCAGTGGGTGGGTGACGCGGCCGGCTCCGCAGCCCAGTTCGAGAATGCGCGCGCCGGGCGGGACCGCCGCGGCGATGACGTCGGGCTCGTCGCCGACGGCCAGGCGCGCGTACAACTCGACGGCGCAGCCGTCCGGGGTGATGTCCCCGGGGCCCGTCCCTGAATACCCCTCACGTACCAGTCGTCCGCTCATACCAGGCCGAACGAACGGTCGACCGAGGCCGTTCCCGACCGGGTGCCGCGTCCCCCGAAGGGGTGCTTCCGCCGGGCGCTACACGGAACGGCGGGCGACCAGGGCCGCGTTGAGGTGCTGGAGGTCGGCGGGGCGGGCCGGGGAGAGACCGGTCAGGCCGCCGATGCGGCGGATCCGGTAGTCGACCGTGTTGGGGTGGACGTGCAGGGCGGCGGCAGCCGCCCTGCGGTCCAGGCCGTGGGCGAGGTACGTCTCCAGGGTGTGGAGCAGTTCGGGCTTGGCCTCCAGCGGGGAGAGCAGTCTGGCCAGTCCGTCGAGGGCCTCGCTGGGACGGCTCAACTGGTACTCCAGCAGGACGTCGTCGAGCCGGTAGAGGCCCGCCGGCCGTCCGGTGCGGGCGACGAGGCCGACGATCTCCGCGTTGCGGGCCACGGCCGCGGGCACCCCCTCGGGCGCGACGGTCTCCGCCGCCGCCGTGACGGGGACCCCGGCCGCGAGGGCGGCCTCCTCGACCAGCTCGCACAGCCCGCCCGGCCCGTTCCAGGGCGGCGGTTCGGCCACCGGCAGAAGCACGGTGCCGCCGCCCGCGTCGAGCGCCGTCAGCGCCGGGACGCCGCAGAACCGGTCCAGGGCGGTGCGGATGCGCCGGATCTTGCGCCGGGCCGCCACATCGGCCCCGGAGCCGGGGGTCTGTCCGCGCTCGTCGTCGTGCGGGGCCAGGGCGAGCGTCATCGTCAGATAGCGGGCGGCGGGCCGCAGCCCGGTGCGCCGGGTGAAGCGGTCCAGGTCCTCGCCCGCGAGCAGCGCCGCCATCAGGGCGTGCCGGCCGCCGTGCTCCTGGCTGTCCAGGATCTGCCGGGCCTCCAGGTAGGCACCGCTCACGGCGGAGGTCAGCTGCTGCTGGAGGACCATGATGCGGTCCATGATCTCCAGCACGGCGGGGAGGTCCCCGGGCCCCGCGTCCCGGGCCGTCTCCTCCCAGCACATGGCGATCCCCACCTGGTAGGCGGTGAGGATGGCGTCCAGGGGGACGCCCTCCTCGGCGCGCTGGGCGGAGGAGTCGCGCTGCTGGGCGAGTTCGGCGTCGGTGGCCGGTCTGCGCTGCTCGACGACGTCCGCGAAGAGGCGCAGATTGTGCTGGACGATGTCCGCGATGTCGCCCGCGATCTCCTCGTGGGGCAGTTCCGCGTAGACCGGCAGATCGCTCAGGAGCCGGGCGACGACCCGGGCGGTCAGGGCGGGGACCCGGGCCCGCAGCCGGCCCGCCACCGGATGCCCGCCGATGCGCAGCGGGAGCGGCTCCGCCCCCCGCCGGGCCCCGGGCCCGCCCGCGCGGCAGGACCGCTCGTTGTCACGCGTCACAAAAGCCCCCGGGGAAGTCTGCGTTACCCACCAGTTAAACGACGGCGTTCGAGTCTGCATGATGACCGGCGACACACGCCATGCCCCGCCCGCCCCACACCGGAGGACGCCGTGAACCAGTCGTACAGCAAAGCATTCTGTCGGATCGTCAGAAGCCGTGGCGCACGGCTGTCGGTCGCGGCGGCGGCCCTGGCCGGACTGGCGGTCGGCACCGGGGCGCCGGGGGCCTCGGCGGCCACCGACGACGCCGTGTCGTACGTCGCGCTCGGCGACTCGATGGCCTCCGGGCCGCTGATCCCGGACATCACCGGGCCGGTCGCCTGCGGGCGTTCCACGCACAACTACGCGCACGAACTGGCCGCGAGCATCGGGGCGTCGCTGCGCGACGTCACGTGCAGCGGGGCCAAGTCCAAGCACATGACGGAGAAGCAGTCGCTCTCGCTGCTGGACATCCCGATGGGTTCGGCGCCCCCGCAGTTCGACGCGCTGCGCGCCGACACCGATCTGGTGACCCTGACGATCGGCGGGAACGACGCCGGTCTCGTCGGCATCGCACAGGACTGCATGCAGCTCGACCCCACCGCCGCCCCCTGCAAGGACAAGCTGACCGAGGGCGGCGTCGACCAGGTGGCCCAGCGCATCGCGGAGTTCGGGCCGCGCCTCGGAGCCGTACTGGACGGGATCCACCAGCGCTCGCCGCAGGCCCGGGTCCTCGTCACGGGGTACGGCCTCTACATCAAGCCGGGCGGCTGCTGGCCGTTGCAGCCTGTGCTCCCGGTGGACGCCGACTACCTCCAGGGCAGCGTCGACCGGATGAACGCGGTGATCGCGGAGCAGAGCGCCGCGCACCGCGCCGAGTACATCGACGTGGCCACGCCCAGCAAGGGCCACGACGCCTGCCAGGCGCCCGCCGACCGGTGGGTCGAGGGCTATGTGCCGACCGCCCTGGCCGCGCCGCTGCACCCGAACAAGCAGGGTGAGGCCGCCTACGCGCGGATCATCGGCGCGCACCTCCAGGGGAGCTGACCCGTGCGGCAGCGGATGCTCCACGCACTGCTGGCGGTGGCGCTCGGCGCCGCCGCGCTCCTCGCCCCGCCCGCCCACGCGGCACCGGCGGCCCCCTCCCCGGCGCGGGGCTGCGACCCGCTGGCGCCCGAGGAGTGTCTGCTGCCGTTCCCCAACGACTGGTACACCCGGCCGGACCCGCGCACCGACACGGGCCGCCGGGTGGCCTTCGACACCGCCCTGCTGCCCCGCCCGGTGACCGGGCTCCCGGTCGACCCCGCGGCATGGAACCGGAGCGACGGCTTCTCCCCGGGCTCCACGCTCATCGCCCAGGTGCCGGGGCTCGACACGGAGGCGACCGGCGCGGCGCCGCTCACCGACATCGGGCGCTCCCTGGACCGGAACGCCCCGATCGTCCTGCTGGACACCACCACCGGGGAGCGGTGGCCCTACTGGGCGGAGCCCGATGCCAACGCCACCGATCCGGCGCGGCGCGCGCTGCTGATCCACCCGGCGCGCAACTTCCTCGACGGACACCACTACGCCGTGGCGCTGCGCGGGCTCAGGGACGGCGCGGGCCGGCTCCTCCCGGTGCCCGGAACGTTCGCGTCCGTGGCCGGGAAGCGGCTGCCCGCGCACCATCCGCTGCGGGCCCGGCAGGACGCGCTGCGCCCGGCCCTGTCCGCGCTGCGCCGGGCCGGGGCGGGCGGCGAAGGGCTCCAGCTGGCCTGGGACTTCACCGTCGCCTCCACCCGGAGTCTGACCGGTGACCTGTTCACGATCCGCGACGACGCGTTCCGCCGCCTCGGCGACCGCTCCCCCGCGTTCGCCGTCACCGGGGTCACCGACTTCACCGAGGCCCAGGACGCCAGGATCGGGCGCGAGGTCACCGGGCGGATCACCGTGCCCGGCTACCTCTCGCCGCCCGGCGGCCCGCCCGGCTCGGTGGTGAACCGCGACGGCTCCGGCGTACCGCGCCGGCTGCCGCTCTCCACCCAGACCGCCGAGTTCCGCTGCGAGATCCCGCGCTCGGCCTTCCGCGCCCCCTCCCGCCCCTCGCTCTACGGGCACGGGCTGCTGGGCTCCCGCAACGAGGTGGGCGCGGGCAACGTCAAGGACATGGCCGCCGAGCACAACTTCACGTTCTGCGCGACGGACTGGATCGGCATGGCCAGGGACGACGTCCCCGTCGTCCTCGCCGCACTCGCCGATCCCGGCCTCTTCCCGGCGGTCCCCGAACGCAGCGAGCAGGGCATGCTCAACGCCCTGTTCCTCGGCCGGGCCCTGGTCCACGCCCGGGGGTTCACCGGCGACCCGGCGTTCCGCACCGCCGACGGCCGTCCGCTCGTGGACGTCCGGCACGGTCTCGCGTACGACGGCAACAGCCAGGGCGGCATCCTGGGCGGCGCCCTGGTGGCGGCCTCGCCGGACATCCGGCGCGGGGTGCTGGGCGTCACCGCGATGAACTACGGGCTGCTGCTCAACCGCAGCGCCGACTTCGCGCCGTTCCAGCAGGTCCTGGACGTGGCCTACCCGGACAAGCTGCGTCAGCAGCTCGTCCTCCAGCTGTTCCAGATGGTGTGGGACCGCGGTGAGACGAACGGGTACGCCAACCACCTCACCGACCGCCACCAGGTGCTGATGCACATCGCGTACGGGGACCACCAGGTCGCCAACGCCGCGGCGGACGTCGAGGCGCGCACCATCGGCGCCCGGCTGGTGTCCCCCGCGCTCGCCCCGGGGCGCAGTCCGGACACCGTCCCGTACTGGGGCATCCCCCGGATCGGCGCGGACCGGTTGCCCCACCGAGGCTCGGCCATGACGGTCTGGGACAGCGGGACCCCGACGCCCCCGCTCACCAACACCCCGCCCACCGGGCCCGCGTACGGGCACGACCCGCACGAGGACCCCCGCAACTCGCCCGCCGCGCGACAGCAGAAGGCCACCTTCCTGACCACCGGCCGTGTCATCAATGTCTGCGGCACCACCCCGTGCACCGCCACACCGACCTCCTGACGCCTCCCCTGCCTCGCAGGGACCTGACAAGGAGCACCATGCGTACGCACCGCATCGCCGGAGCCGCCCTCGCGGCCGCCCTTCTCGCCGGTACGGCCCTGGCCCCCTCCGCGTTCGCCGCGCCGCCCGCGGCCGACGCCACGGCCCAGGCCGCCGTCCCGTTCACCTCGGCCACCGCCGTGCGCGCGGCCGACGGCGGTCACACGCTGTCCTGGGCCTCCCCGGCCGCCTCGGTGACCGTCACCGCCGTCACCGCGCCCGACGCCACCACGGGCGTCGCCCTCGGCTCGGCGCCCGGCACCGGCTCGCTGACCGTTCCGGCCGGAACGCTGCCCGAGGCGGGCCGCTGGTACTTCCGGCTGGTCCCGGACGGCGGGAGTCCGCTGGTCGTCGCCGACCGTTCGCTCGGCCTGGAGTCCGCCCGCAACTTCCGCGACATCGGCGGCTACCGCACGACGGACGGGCGCTGGGTGCGCTCCGGGCTGGTCTACCGCTCCAACAAGCTCAACAAGCTCACCGACGCCGAGCAGCAGCGGCTCGTCTCCCAGCGCCTCACCCTGGACATCGACCTGCGCAACATCCAGGAGCGCCTGGACGCCCCGGACCGGCTGCCGGCCGGGGTGGCGTACCAGGTCGCGGACGTCGTCTCGCTGAGCCACGGCATCCGCTTCCACGACTCGGCGCTGATGACGCTGGCCGAGGCCCTCGCCGCCGGTCTCTTCTCCGGCTCCTCCGACCTGGGCCAGTCCATCGGCTATCCGTTCATGGTCAACTTCGTGGGCGCGGACTACGCCTTCCGGGATCTGGTGACCGCCGTCGCGAACAACTCCTCGGGGTCCACGGTCTTCCACTGCAGCGCCGGCAAGGACCGCACCGGCTGGGGCACCGCCGTGCTGCTCACGCTGCTCGGCGTGCCGCGCGCCACCGTCGAGGCGGACTTCCTGGCCAGCAACCAGTACACCGGCGACCCGAAGGCCGTCGAACTCAGCTGGCTGCGCGCGGCGTTCGACGAGGTCGACCACATCTACGGCGACTTCGACACCTATGTGCGCGACGGGCTGAAGCTCGACGCGGCGACCGTGCAGAAGCTGCGCGACAAGATGCTGACCGCCTGACGCGGGCGAGCGGCGGGGGCCGGTGACCGGGGCGGTCACCGGCCCCCGGCCGTCTCAGCAGCCCGGGTAGCGCCCCTGCGGCCAGTCGACGGGCCCCGTGAACTCCAGCGCCAGGTCGTCGGCCACCTCGGCGATGACCGCCCGCCCTTCGGTACGCACCAGCCAGGAGGGCGGGAGGTGCGCCTCGCCGTGCCGGGCGCCGAGGAGGTTGCCGCAGACCGCGCCGGTGGAGTCGCTGTCGCCCGAGTGGTTCACCGACAGCAGCAGCGCCTGCCCGGTCTGCTCGGGGCGGGGCAGGACGAGCGCGCAGTAGACGGCGATGGCCAGGGCCTCCTCCGCGACCCAGCCGGCCCCCAGGCTCTCCACCTTCTCGGCGCTCGGCCCGCCCCGCCCGGCCAGGTCAACGGCGGCCCGCAGCGCGGCCGTCGTCTCCTCGTGCCCGGGGTGGCGGGCCAGCAGGTCCATCGCCCGCAGGACCGCGCCGGGCAGCGAGTCGCCCTCCAGCAGATGGGCGGTGACCGCCGCCAGCGCCCCGGCGGCGTAGGCCCCGGTGGGGTGGCCGTGGGTGAGCCGCGCGCAGCGGGCGGCCAGGGCGAAGGCGTCCGCCGGGTCCTGCCCGGTCAGTCCGAAGGGCGCGGAGCGCATCACGGTGCCGCAGCCCTTGGAGTCGCTGTTGACCGGTCCGCGTGCGCCGAGGGGGGCGGCGGGGTCGGGAACGTGCCCGGAGGCGAGGCCGGTGAGGCAGGCGTTCCCGGGGGCGCGGCGCGCGTACAGCCAGGGCTCGTGGCGCAGCCGGCCGGTGCGGATCTCGTCGTCGCCGCCCCGGGCGGGCGGCCCGGGGTGATTCTGGGTGTCCAGCCAGCGCAGATAGGCGTTCCTGAGGACCGTGGTCTCGGCGCCGCCGATACCCTCGGTCCGGGCGCGGACGTGCGCGCGGATCAGGCCCTCGGCGGTGAAGAGGGTCATCTGGGTGTCGTCCGTGACCCGCCCGGTCACACCGTCCTCGTCGGGGGTGAGCCCCTGGACGCCCTCCTCGCCGTGCGCCCGGCGGATCCCGGCCAGGGACAGGAACTCCACCGGATTGCCGAGCGCGTCCCCGATCGCCCCGCCCAGCAGACACCCCCGGATCCTCGCCCTGCGGCCTTCGACGCTCCCCCACGCTGTGCCGTTCACGGCCCCGCCCCCACTCTCTCCCGTCGGAACGCCGCATCGGTGGCGTCGTGGGTCCATGCTGGTAGGAGAGGCGGGTGAGCCATGCGTACCGGTAATGAACCGACGAGCGCCCGCAGTCCTCTGCGGATGCGGCTCTGGCTGAGTCTATGGGGCCTGGCCTGGGCGGTCTTCGGCGTGACGGCGTTCGCCGTGGCAGGCAGGCCGGGGTGGGCGGCGGCCTGCGGGCTGCTGCTCGTGCTGGTCCTGGCGGATCTGATCGTGGTCGTCCGCCGTCTGCGCCAGGGGGCCCATTACCAGCCGGGCCGTACGGTCCCGCCGTACGAGCCCGACCACGGCGACGGGCGGTCGCGGGAGCCGCGCGGACGCCGGCCGTACAGGCCCTGAGTGCCCGCTCCCGCCCCTTCTCGGCGCCCGGGGTCAGTCCTCCGTGTCGAAGCGGGCCGCCCGCAGATACTCCGGGTTCGGGTCGAGCGCCGCCGCGAGCCGGAAGTGGCGCCTGGCGCGCTCGGACTGGCCGGAGCGCTCGAAGGTGCGGGCCAGCGCGAAGTGCGCGAAGGCGTTGTCCGGCTCCCGCTCCAGCACCAGCTCGAACTCCAGCTCCGCCGGGCGCAGTTGCGCGGCGGCGAAGAAGGCGCGGGCGCGCAGCAGCCGGGCGGCGGTGTTCTCCGGGTGGTGGGCGATCACCGAGTCGAGCAGCCGCACCGCGCCCCGGGGGTCGCGCGCGGCCAGCAGGTGTTCGGCCGCGCGGAAGTCGATGACATGGGTTTCCGGGTTCCGTTCGGGCACAGTCGCTTCCTTCCCTCGCCCACGCAGGGTGAACGCCCCGCCGCCCGGGGAACGCCGCCCCGGCGGCCGGTATTCCGCACCGGTGTTCCGCGTACGGGAGCGGCGCGGGCTCTCAGCCGGTGGTCGCGGCCCGGCGGGTCAGCTCCGCCCAGACCTCGCGGACCCGGGGCTCCAGCGCCTCGATGGGCCCGTCGTTGTCGATGAGCAGATCGGCCACGGCGCGGCGCTGCTCCCGGGTCGCCTGGGCGGCCATCCGGGCCCGCGCCTCCTGCTCGGTCATGCCGCGCAGCCGCACGAGGCGGTCGAGCTGGGTCTCCGGCGAGGCGTCGACCACGACGACCAGATCGTAGAGCGGGGCGAGGCCGTTCTCGGTGAGCAGGGGCACGTCGTGGACGACGACCGAGCCGGGGGCGGCGGCCGCCTCCAGTTCGGCCGAGCGGGCGCCCACCAGCGGGTGGACGATCGCGTTGAGCGCGGCCAGGCGCGCGCTGTCGGCGAAGACGATCGCCCCGAGTCCGGCCCGGTCCAGGGTCCCGTCGGGGGCGAGGATCCCGGTGCCGAACTCCTCGACGACGGCGGCGAGCCCGGGGGTTCCGGGCTCCACGACCTCGCGGGCGATCCGGTCCGCGTCGATCAGGACGGCCCCGTAACCGGCGAGCAGCCGGGACACTTCACTCTTGCCGGCGCCGATACCGCCGGTCAGGCCCACTGTCAGCATGAGCCGCAGCTTAGGGGGTGGCACCGGGCCGGGGACCGGCGGCCGTCAGCCGTCCCCCTCGCGCTCGGCGAGGAACCGCTCGAATTCGAGGCCGATCTCGTCGGCCGAGGGCAGGTCCACCGGCTCGGCGACCAGATTGCCGCGCGTCTCGGATCCGGCGACCGCGTCGTACTGGTGCTCAAGGCCCTCGACGAGCGCGACCAGTTCCTCGTCCCCCTGGTCGACCTGGCGGGCGATCTCCGTCTGGGTGCGGTGCGCCTCGGTGCGCAGCGCGTGGGCGACGGTGGGCAGGACGAGGCCGGTCGCCGCGGTGATCGACTCCAGCGCGGTGAGCGCGGCGTCGGGGTAGGGCGAGCGGGCGACGTAGTGCGGCACATGGGCGGCGACGCCGAGCACATCGTGTCCGGCCTCCATCAGCCGGTACTCCACGAGGGCGGCGGCGGAGCCGGGCACCTGCGCCTCGTCGAAGGGGCTGCGGTGGCCGGGCATCAGGTCGGTGCGGTTGCCGTGCGGGGTGATGCCGACCGGGCGGGTGTGCGGAACGCCCATCGGGATGCCGTGCGCGGTGACCGAGAGCCGGACGCCGAGCCGCTCCACGATCTCCTCGACGGCGGCGGCGAAGCGCTCCCACTCCACGTCCGGCTCGGGCCCGGACAGCAGCAGGAAGGGGGCGCCGGTGGCGTCCTGCACCACGCGGACCTCCAGCGTCGGCGTCTCGTACGCCGACCAGCGGTCGCGCTTGAACGTCAGCAGCGGGCGCCGGGCGCGGTAGTCCACGAGGCGGTCGTGGTCGAACCGGGCCACGACCTGGTGGGGCAGCGAGTCGATCAGCCCGTCGACGATCTGCTCACCGGTCTCGCCCGCGTCGATGTATCCCTCGAAGTGGTAGAGCATGACCAGGCCGGCCGACTCCTGGGCGAGCGCCATGTCGACGACAGCCAGGCCCTTCGGCTCCCATTCGTACAAACTCTGCGGATCAGGCACGGTTACCGCTCCTCCTTGTGTTCCTGAAGAAGAACGTCCCGAGGGGCGCGGGCATTCCCCTCCGTGCCTCTTCTCCTCACGTGTACCCACGCATCCGGGCGGGCAGTGCCCCGTGTGCGAAGTGTGCGTCAGCTCCCGGCGCCCCGAAGGGGGTTCGCGCGGGAGCCCTCCTCGCGCACCGCCTCGGGACAATGGTCCAGACCTTGACATGAACACCCCGCATCCCTACCGTCACTGGGCAGCGAAGTTCAGATTCTCGCCCCACATTCATGTACGAGAACCACCTGGACGCTCCTTTCACCCACGGGAAGGCACCCCATGCGCACCCGCACGCTGCTCCCCGCCCTGGCCGCCGCGCTCGCCACCGCCTCCTGCGCCCTCGCCTCCGCCGCACCGGCGAGCGCGGCCGGGGTCATCGAGGTGACGACCGCCTCCCAGCTCAAGGCGGCGCTCGCCTCGGTCGCCCCGGGCGGCACGATCCATCTCGCGGACGGCACCTACACCGGCAACTTCAAGGCGTACACCCCCGGCACCGCCTCCGCCCGCATCACCCTCACCGGCTCGTCCGGGGCCGTCCTCACCGCCGGCGGCGGCTACGGACTGCACCTCAACGGCGCCTCGTACTGGACGGTGAAGGGCGTCACCGTCACCGGCGGCCAGAAGGGCATCGTGACCGACGGGGCCGACGGGGTGGTCATCGACTCCGTGACCGTGCACGACCTCGACATGGAGGGCGTGCACTTCCGCTCCTCCAGCAGCGACGGCGTCATCCGCGGCTCCCGGATCTACGACACCGGTCACAACGGACGCGGCATGGGCGAGGGCATCTACGTCGGCACGGCCGGGGACCTCTCCGACCGCAGCGACCGGGTGCAGATCCTCGACAACGTCATCGGGCCGGGGGTCGGCGGCGAGAACGTCGACATCAAGGAGGGCACCACCGGGGCCCGGATCATCGGCAACACCTTCGACGGCAGCGGGCTCACCGGCGCCAACTACGACGACTCCTGGGTCGATGTGAAGGGCAACGGCGTCCTCGTCGAGGGCAACCACGGCACCCGTACGACCAACAACGGCTACGAGACCCACACCCAGCAGAGCGGCTGGGGCTGCGGGACCGTCTTCCGGAACAACACTTCGGACCTGTCCGGGGCGACGGGCGACCGGCGCCTCGCGTTCCACATCACCAACTACGGCGCTGGCTGCCCCACGACGGTCTACGCGAGCAACACCGTGACCGGCGGCAACGGGCTGGCCGACATCCCCGTCACCCCGTGACACCCGGCCCCGGACGCGCGTGAGGCCCGCTCCCCGGAGGGAGCGGGCCTCACCCGTCGACTACCTACCGCGACCGGAGACCGGCCGGAGGGTCAGAGCGTCAGCTCTGGCCGCCCGCCAGCTTCTCGCGCAGGGCGGCGAGCGCCTCGTCCGACGCCAGGGCGCCGGAGTTGTCCGTCGACTCCGAGGAGTACGAACCGCCGCCGGTGCCACCCGAGGCGGCCTGACCGCCACCCACCGGGGCGGCAGCGCCCTCGGCGGCAGCGGCCTCGTCGGCCTCGCGGGACTTGATGACCTGGGCCTGGTGCTGCTCGAAGCGCTGCTGCGCCTCGGCGTACTGGGTCTCCCAGATCTCGCGCTGAGCCTCGAAGCCCTCGAGCCAGTCGTTGGTCTCGGGGTCGAAGCCCTCGGGGTAGATGTAGTTGCCCTGGTCGTCGTAGGACGCGGCCATGCCGTACAGGGTCGGGTCGAACTCGACCGAGGCCGGGTCGCCACCGAAGGACTCGTTGGCCTGCTTCAGCGAGAGGCTGATGCGGCGGCGCTCCAGGTCGATGTCGATGACCTTGACGAAGATCTCGTCGTTGACCTGAACGACCTGCTCCGGGATCTCCACGTGGCGCTCGGCCAGCTCGGAGATGTGGACCAGGCCCTCGATGCCCTCGTCGACGCGGACGAACGCACCGAACGGAACGAGCTTGGTGACCTTACCGGGAACGACCTGCCCGATCTGGTGCGTACGGGCGAACTGCTGCCACGGGTCTTCCTGCGTCGCCTTGAGCGACAGGGACACGCGCTCGCGGTCCATGTCCACGTCGAGGACCTCGACGGTGACTTCCTGGCCGACCTCGACAACCTCGGAGGGGTGGTCGATGTGCTTCCAGGACAGCTCGGAGACGTGCACGAGACCGTCGACGCCGCCGAGGTCCACGAACGCACCGAAGTTGACGATCGAGGAGACGACGCCGGAGCGGACCTGGCCCTTCTGCAGGGTCGTGAGGAACGTCTGGCGCACCTCGGACTGGGTCTGCTCCAGCCAGGCACGGCGGGACAGGACCACGTTGTTGCGGTTCTTGTCCAGCTCGATGATCTTGGCTTCGAGCTCCTTGCCCACGTACGGCTGGAGGTCGCGGACGCGGCGCATCTCGACCAGCGACGCCGGCAGGAAGCCGCGGAGGCCGATGTCGAGGATGAGACCACCCTTGACGACCTCGATGACGGTACCGGTGACGATGCCGTCCTCTTCCTTGATCTTCTCGATGGTGCCCCAGGCACGCTCGTACTGAGCACGCTTCTTCGAGAGGATCAGGCGGCCTTCCTTGTCCTCCTTCTGGAGAACCAGGGCCTCGATCTCGTCGCCGACCTTGACGACCTCGTTCGGGTCGACGTCGTGCTTGATCGAGAGCTCGCGGCTCGGGATGACACCTTCGGTCTTGTAACCGATGTCGAGGAGAACCTCGTCCCGGTCAACCTTGACGATGACACCGTCAACGATGTCGCCGTCGTTGAAGTACTTGATCGTCTCGTCGATCGCCGCGAGGAACGCGTCCGCGTCGCCGATGTCGTTGACCGCAACCTGCGGAGTGGTGGCGGTGGTCTCGGTGCTGCTCGTCATGTGGGAAAGGGCTCCGGTACGGACAGTGAGTCGTAGGTACTGCTACGCCGAGAACCCGTATCGCCTCTGCGGAAGCCGGACAGCCCGGGAAGCGCCGATCCCGCGGACCCGGGAGGCGCCTCTCGTGAACCGAGGGGACTTACAACAGACGCGAGCGCGGCCTGCTAGGTCTGAGGAGCGCAGGCTCGCAGCGCAACTTGTAGCATACGGGGGCAGCAGGGCACGGTCAATGCGCGAAGGCGGACACCACCGACGGAACGCCCCATATCCGGCACAACTCGGGTTCACCGAGGCCAGATCCGCTCCGGCGCGGTCCGGACACACGGCTTCCGCACTTCACGGGCCCCTTGGTACGGACCGCGTACGACGGGGTGAAGGCAAACTACAACGACGGGCACGATGAGCCAAGAGATCTACGCCGCCGAACCCGAGGCGACGCGCCGCACCGCGGGGAGCGCCGAGAGCAGCCGGGCCAGCCGCGGCTGGTGGGACCGGAACGCCGACGAGTACCAGACCGATCACGGCGCCTTCCTCGGCGACGACCGCTTCGTCTGGGGCCCGGAGGGGCTCGACGAGGCCGAGGCCGCCCTGCTCGGCCCGGCCGCCTCGCTGCGCGGTCTGGACGTCCTGGAGATCGGTGCCGGGGCCGCGCAGTGCTCGCGCTGGCTGGCCGCGCAGGGCGCCCGGCCCGTCGCCCTGGACCTCTCCCACCGCCAGCTCCAGCACGCCCTGCGCATCGGCGGGGACGTGCCGCTGGTCGAGGCGGACGCCGGGACACTGCCCTTCCGCGACGGCTCCTTCGACCTGGCCTGCTCGGCCTACGGCGCGGTGCCCTTCGTCGCCGACCCGATCCGGGTGTTCCGCGAGGTCCACCGGGTGCTGCGCCCCGGCGGACGCTGGGTCTTCTCCGTCACCCACCCGATCCGCTGGGCCTTCCCGGACGAGCCGGGGCCCGAGGGCCTGTCGGTGGCCGCCTCGTACTTCGACCGCACGCCGTACGTCGAGCAGGACGAGCGGGGCGAGGCGGTGTACGTGGAGCACCACCGCACCCTCGGCGACCGGGTGCGCGACGTGGTGGCGGGAGGCTTCCGGCTGATCGATCTGGTGGAGCCGGAGTGGCCGGACTGGAACGGCCAGGAGTGGGGCGGCTGGTCCCCGCTGCGCGGCCATCTGATCCCGGGGACCGCGATCTTCGTCTGCGTGCGGGACTGAGCGGCCGGACCGCAGTGAACGGTTCGCGCCCCCGCCGTACGAGACTGGGGGCGTGATCCGTACCGACGCCCTGGACCGGCTGCCCGTCCGCTCCGCCGTGCCCGCGCTGCGGCGGGCGCTCGACGACCGCGGTGCGGCGGTGCTGTGCGCGCCGCCCGGCACCGGCAAGACGACGCTCGTTCCGCTGGTCCTGGCCGGGCTGACCGGTGACGGACCGGTGCGCCGGGTGGTGGTGGCCGAGCCGCGCCGGATCGCCGCCCGCGCGGCGGCCCGGCGGATGGCGTGGCTGCTCGGCGAGCGGACAGGTGAGCGGGTCGGTTTCACCGTGCGCGGCGAGCGGTCGGTGGGCCCGGGGACGGTGGTGGAGGTGGTCACCACAGGGGTGCTCCTCCAGCGGCTCCAGCGCGACCAGGAACTCTCCGGCGTCGACACGGTGATCATCGACGAGTGCCACGAGCGCCATCTCGACGCGGACACCGTGGCCGCGTTCCTGCTGGACGTGCGCGCGGCGCTCCGCCCCGAGCTGCGGCTGGTGGCGGCCTCGGCGACGACCGACGCCGAGGGGTGGGCGCGGCTGCTCGGTGACGTCCCGGTGGTCGAGGCGCAGGGCGTCTCGCATCCGGTGGAGGTGGTGTGGGCGCCGCCCGTGCGCCCGGTGCGGCCGCCGCACGGGATGCGGGTCGATCCGGCGCTGCTCGGCCATGTCGCGTCCGTGGTGCGGCGGGCACTGGCCGAGCGGGACGGCGACGTGCTCTGCTTCCTGCCCGGGGTCGGCGAGATCGGCCGGGTGGCGGGGCAGCTGTCCGGGGTGGCGGCCGAGGTGCTCCAGGTCCACGGGCGGGCCCCGGCCGCCGTGCAGGACGCGGTCCTCGCGGGTTCGTCCACGGGCCGCCGGGTGGTGCTCGCGACCTCGGTGGCGGAGTCCTCCCTGACCGTGCCGGGGGTGCGGACCGTGGTGGACTCCGGGCTCGCCAGGGAGCCGCGCACCGACCACGCGCGCGGGCTGAGCGCGCTGACGACGGTACGGGCCTCGCGGGCGGCGGGCCGGCAGCGCGCCGGCCGGGCGGGCCGCGAGGCGCCCGGGACGGTGTACCGCTGCTGGGAGCAGGCCGAGGACGGGCGGCTGGCCGCGTTCCCCTCCCCCGAGATCACGGTGGCCGATCTGACCGCGTTCGCCCTCCAGGCGGCCTGCTGGGGCGATCCGGACGCCTCGGGACTCGCGCTGCTGGACGCACCGCCGGCCGGGGCGCTGGCCGCCGCCCGGGAGGTGCTGACGGCCGTCGGGGCCGTGGGCCCGGACGGCCGGGTGACCGGGCGGGGCGCGCGGATGGCGCGGCTGGGGCTCCATCCCCGGCTGGCCAGGGCGCTGCTGGACGGCGCGGACCGGATCGGCGGACGGCGGGCGGCCGAGGTGGTGGCGCTGCTGAGCGAGGAGCCGCCGAGGGAGTACGGCGACGATCTGGCGGCGGCGTTGCGTACCGCGCGCCGGGGCCGGGACGGGTACGCGGCGCGCTGGCGCCAGGAGGTGCGGCGGCTGTCGTCCGCGCCGGAGGGCGGGGCGGACGCGCGGCGCGCGGAGTCCGGCGGGTCCGGCACGGACGACGCCGCGGTCGGCCTGGTGGCGGCCCTGGCGTTCCCCGAGCGGGTGGCGCGGGCCCGGGGCCAGGGGGCGTTCCTGATGGCCTCGGGCACCGGCGCGGAGCCCCGGGAGGGCTCGGTGCTGCGGGGTGCGGCCTGGCTGGCGGTCGCGGTCGCGGACCGGCCGGCGCACGCGGCGTCGGCACGGGTCTCCCTGGCCGCCGTGATCGACGAGGACACGGCGCGGCTGGCCGCCGGTCATCTGCGGTTCGCGGGCGAGGAGGTCCGCTGGGACGGCCGGGACGTGGTGGCGCGGCGGGTGGAGCGTCTGGGGGCGGTGGAGCTGTCGGCGCGCCCGCTGAAGGACCCGGATCCGGCCCTGGTGCGCGAGGCCCTGATCGAGGGGGTGCGCCGGGAGGGGCCGGGGCTGCTGCGCTGGAGCAGGGACGCGGGGCAGTTGCGGGAGCGGCTGGCCTTCCTCCACCGGGAGCTGGGCGCGCCCTGGCCGGACGTGTCGGACGAGGCACTGCTGGCGGATCCGGGGAGCTGGCTGGAGCCTGAGCTGTCGCGGGCCCGCCGCCGGGCGGACCTGGCGGGGATCGACGCCGGCCAGGCGCTGCGCCGGCTGCTGCCGTGGGCGACGGGCGAGGCGGCGCGGCTGGACGAGCTGGCGCCGGAGCGCATCGAGGTGCCGAGCGGTTCCCGGATCCGGGTGGAGTACGGCGGGGAGCGGCCGGTGCTCGCGGTGAAGCTCCAGGAGCTGTTCGGGCTCCGGGAGACCCCGGTGGTGGCGGGGGTTCCGGTCCTGGTGCATCTGCTGTCCCCGGCGGGCCGTCCGGCGGCCGTGACGGCGGATCTGGCGTCGTTCTGGCGCGAGGGCTACCGGGCGGTCCGGGCGGAGCTGCGCGGCCGGTATCCCAAGCACCCGTGGCCCGAGGACCCCACGACCGCGGCGGCGACCCGGTTCACCACGGCCCGGCTCAGGCGGGGGTAGGGGCCGGCTCGGGCGCGGGCCCGGGTGCCGTCGCGGCGGGCCTGCGGGAGCGGGCCTCCAGCCACAGCGCGAGGGTCAGCAGCACGGCGCCGAGGGCGAGGAATCCCCAGGGCAGGTACGAGGTGAGCAGCAGGATCAGGACCCGCTGGGACGTGACGGTGTCGCCGATGGAGACGATGTAGTCCTCGCGCATCTTCACATGGCCCGCGAACACGGTGACGGTGTCCTCGGACATGCCCATGGCCTTGGCGTTGCGCAGCTCCTCGCGGTGCACCTCCTCGCCGTTGACGGGCGCGCCGGTGACCGGGTCCACCCAGAACATCCGCTTGGTGGTGTACCAGCGGGTGACACCGGTCTTGGCGATCTGCTCGGCGGTGATGCCCTTGATGGGCATGGACTTGGGCATGGGGACCTTGGTCCAGGGGATGGTCTGCTCGAAGTAGTAGACCTCCATGCCCCGGAAGGTGCGGGTGCCCTTGTAGTGGATGGGCGAGCTGGTGCGGGTCTGGGCGTCGAAGTACTCGTAGTCGCGCTTCTCGGTGAGGAAGGGCCACTTGTACTCGATGCCCTCGCGGCTGACCGGGTCGCCGTCGACCATCTCCCCGGTGGCGTGGACGGGGGCCTGGCTGTGGGCGTCGAAGATGTAGCGCTCGGGGATCTTGGAGACCATCTTGCCGTCGGGGCCCTGCACGTAGGAGAGGGCGTCCCAGACGACGACGTCGCGTCCCGCGCTGCGTTCGATCTTCTCGGACTCCTCCACGTTGCCCTTGAGGGTCTGCACGATGGTGATCCGGTCGACCTTCTTCGCCTTGAGGGTGGTGTAGTCGAGGAGGGTGGCGGGCTTCGCCTCCAGCACGGTCTCCTGGTACTGGTTCGGCGGGATCTTCGCGAGCCGGGGGAAGGCGTACCACCGCAGCAGGGGTGACAGCGCAGCGAAGAACACGGCGAAGGCCAGGAGTACGAGGCCGGCTCGGCGGCGCATGGGTGCCTCCCTCTGCTCGCGGGTGCGGGCGGTGGTGTGCTCGGTGCGGTGCGGCTTACCGCTGGGGGGACGGGACCGTGGTCAGCAGGGGTTTGGGCGAGGTCTCGCCGGGCGGGGCGCCGATCGCGCTGACGGTGAGGACGAGGGCGAGGGCGGCGGCCAGTCCGATGGCGGCGGCGACGAGGGCACGCATGGTCGGCCTCCCGGGAGCACGGAACTGATGGGTCGTCAGGGCTGGGGCACCGTAGCAACCCGGGCCCGAGATGAGAACACGTAGACCCCGATCCGCCGGTCGGGCCCGGGGCCGCGCGGGCGCGCACGGCGACAGCCCCCGGCCGGGGTCCCGGTCGGGGGCTGTCGGTGGGCCGGTGCGGGCCCGGGGTCAGGCGGGAGGTGCCTCCACGGTCAGTTCGATGACGACCGTGGCGCCGCCCTCGGTGGTGAGGCGCAGCTTGTACGTGCCCGCCGCGCCGTCCGCGTAGATCTTCGGCAGGGCGACCGTGCCGTCGGCGTCGGTGGTCAGCTCCAGGGTGCGGACCGGGTCGCCCTCGTCGTCCGTGAAGTACGGCCCCTTGTCGTTCTCGGCCGGCTGCTCGTCGTCGGTGATCATCGTGGCGGTGACGGCGACCCGGGCGGCGGCGGCGCCCTTGTACGTGGCCCGCGCGGTGATGTCCGCGAACTCCTGGCCGGCGACGGCGGTCAGCTCCTCGGTGCCGGTCCTGGCGAGGGCGTCGGCCTGCCGGGCGGTGACGGTCGCCGGGTAGGAGACGGCGGGCAGCGAGGTGCCGGTGGCCGTGGCGCGCACGGTGAAGTCACCGGTCTTCTCGCCGGCCGTGAGCACCGGGGCGGTGGCCGTGCCGTCGGCACCGGTGAGCACCGTGACCGTGCTCTTGCCGCCGAAGGAGGCGTCGGTGTCCCCGGTGACGGTGAAGGTGACGGACACCGTGGCGAGCGGGGTGCCGAGGTTGCTGCGCGCCCGGACCTTGATCCGCTCGGCGAAGGGGGCGCCGGCGGTGGCGGTCAGGTCGCCGGTGCCCGCGTCGCGCACGGAGGCGAGCGACGGGGTCGGGGTGGGCTCGGGCTTCGGCGCCGGGGACGTCGAGGTGCCGGGGCGGCCCGGGTCCGAGGGCGAGGGGGTCGGCTTCGCCGGGGGCTTCGGGGAGGCCGAGGCCGATCCGGACGGCGAGGGCGAGGGAGACGTCGACGCCGACGGCGACGGGGTGCGGTCCGGGGTGCGGCTGCCGGGGCGCCGCCCGTCGCTGCTGCCGACGGGCAGGATGCCGGTCCCGTCGGGCACCTCGTGGGTGCCGCGCTTGTAGTACTCGAACCAGGAGCGGACGGTGCGCAGGTACTCGTCCGAGTGGTTGTAGCTCAGGACCGCCCGGTCCAGGTCCGCGGCGAGGGCCAGATCGCGCGATCCGGCGCACAGGTAGCGGCCCGCGGCGAGCGCGGCGTCGTAGATGTTGTTGGGGTCCTTGCGGCCGTCCCCGTTGCCGTCCACGCCCCAGACCGCCCAGGTGGACGGGATGAACTGCATGGGGCCGACGGCGCGGTCGTGCGTACGGTCCCCGTCGTAGGCGCCGTTGTCGGTGTCCTTGATGAGGGCGAAGCCCTGGCCGTTGAGGGCGGGGCCGAGGATCGGGGAGAGCGTGGTGCCCTGGGCGTCGACCCGGCCGCCGCGCGCCTGGCCGGACTCGACCTTGCCGATCGCGGCGAGGAGCTGCCACGGCAGCCGGCAGGCGGGGTCCGTGCCGGCGACGGTCTGCTCGGCCTTCTTGTACGCCGCGAGGATCGAGGCCGGTATGCCCGATTCGACGCTTCCGGTCACCGGAAGGTTGACGGAGGTGCCGGGCTTGTCCGGCGTCGCCAGCGGCGGCAGGTCCGTGAAGTAGGGCGAGTTGCCCGACGCGGCCCCGTCGCCCGAGGGTGTCGCACCGGCGGTCGGCTGCTCGCCGCCCTCGGAGGCCACCAGCGGCGAACCGGGGGCCTGGGACGCGGAGAGCGCCGCCACGGCGGCAGCGGCCACGGCCGTGGTCGCCGCCCCCCTGCGCAGTCGGCGACCGAATTGCGCTGCCATAACGTGTGGCCCCTCCCCTTCGTCGGCCGGCCCCTCTCCCCTGGGCCCGGACTCACGCGACCCTACGGCAACTTCCGGCGCCCGCACACAGTGACCCGGACGCTTCTCACCGCTTTTTCACGTTCCGTTCCGCAAACCGTCCGGCGGACTGCGCTCGTCCGCGTCTCCCCCTCGCCCCGGCCCGGGGCGACAGTCCCAGGGGGCCGCCGGGCCGCGGCCCCCGCTCACGCATACTTCCCGGCATGCCGTTCACGCTCAGCCACGCCGCCGCCGTCCTGCCCGGAATCCGCCGCGACGGGACGGGGCGCGGCCCTCTCCTCGCCTCCGCGCTCGTCGCCGGATCCTTCGCCCCCGACCTGACGTTCTACGCGGACACGGTGATTCCGGGCGCCATGGAGTTCGGGCAGGTCACCCACGCCTGGTGGGGCGTGCTCACCGTCGACGTCCTGATCACGGCGGCGGCCGCGGCGCTCTGGCTGCTGCTGCGCGACCCCCTCGTGGCGCTGCTGCCCACGGGCCGTCAGGGGCGGGTGCACGGCTGGCTGGGCGGGGAACGCCGCGTGCCGCCGCGGGGCCCCGGGGCGGTGCGCGCCGCGCTGTGGTTCGCGATCGCGGCCGTCATCGGGGCCGGGACGCATGTCGTCTGGGACGCCTTCACCCACCACGACCGGTGGGGGGTGCGGCTGGTCCCGGTCCTCGGACGGAGCGTGGCGGGACATCCGGTGTTCCAGCTCGCGCAGTACGGCACCTCGGCGCTGGCCCTGCTGGTCCTCGCCCGGTTCGTGGTGGCGGGGCTGCGGAGCACCCCGGACCGGCCCGCCCCGCCCGCTCTGCCGGTCCTGGACCGGCGGGCCCGGTGGTGGTCGGTCTCGCTGCTCGCCCTGTGCGCGCTGACCGGCCTCGTCCACCGCTGCGCGCGCTGGTACGCCTACCACGGGCGCCCGGACACACCGCTGGACATCATCCCGACCGCCTGCTTCGGCGCGGGCGCCGGGCTGGCGGCCGGACTGGTGCTGTACGCGGCCGGGGTGCGGCTGCGCCACCGCCGCGGCGGCCCCACCGCACCGCCCGCCGCTCCGGCCCGGTCGTCGGGCCGCAGCGGCGGCTGAACCGGGGAACCGGGGGCGAGGCCCCCCGGACCCCGGTCTCAGTGCGCGGCCGACTCCCAGTCGGTGCCCACGCCGACCGACACGTCCAGCGGGGCGCGCAACCGCACGGCGGTGGACATCTCGTGGCGCAGGATCTCCTCCACCCGCTCCCGCTCGCCCGCGGCGATCTCCAGGACGATTTCGTCGTGGACCTGGAGCAGCATCCGGGAGGTCAGCCCGGCCTCCGTCAGCGCCCGGTCGACCTGGAGCATCGCGACCTTGACGATGTCGGCCGCGGTGCCCTGGATCGGGGCGTTGAGCGCCATCCGCTCGGCCGTCTCGCGGCGCTGGCGGTTGTCGCTGTTGAGGTCGGGCAGATAGCGGCGGCGGCCGAACACCGTCTCCGTGTATCCGGTGGCCCTGGCCTCCTCCACCACCCGGTGCAGATAGTCGCGCACCCCGCCGAACCGCTCGAAGTACGTGTCCATCAGGACCCGGGCCTCGCCCGCCTCGATGTTCAGCTGCTGGGAGAGGCCGAACGCGGAGAGCCCGTACGCCAGGCCGTAACTCATGGCCTTGATCTTGCGGCGCATCTCCGGGTCGACGGCGGACTTCTCGACGCCGAAGACCTGCGAGGCGACCGTGGTGTGCAGGTCCTCGCCGGACATGAACGCCTCGATCAGGCCCGCGTCCTCGGAGAGGTGGGCCATCACGCGCAGCTCGATCTGGCTGTAGTCCGCGGTCATCAGGGTCTCGAAGCCCTCGCCGACGACGAAGCCGCGGCGGATCGCCCGGCCCTCGTCCGTGCGCACCGGGATGTTCTGCAGATTGGGGTCGGTGGAGGAGAGCCGGCCGGTCGCCGCCACCGTCTGGTTGAACGTGGTGTGGATGCGGCCGTCCGCGGCGATCGTCTTGACCAGGCCCTCGACCGTGACCCGCAGCTTGGCCTGCTCGCGGTGGCGGAGCATGATCACCGGCAGCTCGTGCTCGGTCTGCGCGGCGAGCCAGGCCAGCGCGTCGGCATCCGTCGTGTACCCGGTCTTGGTCTTCTTGGTCTTGGGCAGGCCCAGCTCGCCGAAGAGGACCTCCTGGAGCTGCTTGGGCGAACCGAGGTTGAACTCCCGGCCCACCGCGGCGTGCGCCTCCTTCACCGCCTGCTGCACCGCACCGGCGAACTGCTGCTCCATGCCTTCGAGATGGGCCCGGTCGGCCGCGATGCCGTGGCGCTCCAGACGGGCCAGCAGCGCGGAGGTGGGCAACTCCATCTCCTGGAGGAGCCGGGTCGCCCCGACCTCCTCCAGCCGGGTCGCGAACGCGTCCCCGAGGTCCAGGACCGCGCGGGCCTGCGCCATCAGCGCGTCGGCCTCCGCCCGGTCCTCCGCGCCGAAGGCCAGCTGCCCGTCCGCCGCGGCCGCCGGGGCCAGCTCGCGTCCCAGGTACTCCACGGCCAGGGCGTCCAGCGCGAAGGAACGCCGGCCGGGCTTGACGAGATAGGCGGCGAGCGCGGTGTCCATGGAGACGCCCTCGACCCGCCAGCCGTGCTCGGGGAAGACCCGCATGGCGCTCTTCGCGTTGTGCATGACCTTGGGCCGGGCCGGGTCCGCGATCCACCGCGCGAACGCCTGCTCGTCGGAGGCGTCCAGCTGCGCCGGGTCGAACCAGGCGGCGGCGCCGCCGGCCGCGGCGAGCGCGATCTCCGTGACCGTGCCGATGCCCAGCGCCCAGGTGTCGACCGAGGCGACGCCGAGGGGCTGCCCGCCGTGCTCCTCCAGCCAGGGCGCCAGCTCGCCCGCGCCCAGCACCGCACCGTCCAGCTCGACACCCGCGGCGGGGGCCGGGGCCTCGTCCTCCGCCGTGCCGGGGTCGACCGCCAGCAGCCGCTCGCGCAGACTCGGATTGCGGATCTCCAGCACGTCCAGCACACCGGTGACCGCCGTACGGTCGTAGGGGGCGCGCTCCAGATCGGCCGGCGTCTTGGGCAGCGCCACGTCCCGGACCATCTCGGTCAGCACCCGGTTCATCCTCACCGCGTCCAGATGGTCGCGGAAATTCTGGCCCGCCTTGCCCTTGACCTCGTCGGCACGCTCCACCAGCTCGTCGAAGGAACCGAACTGGTTGATCCACTTCGCGGCCGTCTTCTCGCCGACCCCGGGGATGCCCGGAAGGTTGTCCGACGGGTCGCCGCGCAGCGCGGCGAAGTCCGGATACTGCCGGGGGGTGAGTCCGTACTTCTCGACGACCTTCTCCGGGGTGAACCGGGTCAGCTCGGAGACGCCCTTGGTCGGATACAGCACGGTCACGTTGTCCGTGATCAACTGGAAGGAGTCCCGGTCGCCGGTGACGATCAGGACCTCGAAGCCGGCCGCCTCGGCCTGGGTGGCCAGCGTGGCGATGATGTCGTCGGCCTCGAAGCCCTCCACCGCGAACCGGTCCGCGCGCATCGCGTCCAGCAGCTCGCCGATCAGCTCGACCTGGCCCTTGAACTCGTCGGGGGTCTTCGACCTGTTCGCCTTGTACTCCGGGAACTCCTGGGAGCGCCAGGTCTTGCGGGACACGTCGAACGCCACCGCGAAATGCGTGGGCGCCTCGTCACGCAGCGTGTTCGCCAGCATCGACGCGAAGCCGTACACCGCGTTCGTCGTCTGGCCCGCCCCGGTGGTGAAATTCTCCGCGGGCAGAGCGAAGAACGCCCGGTACGCCAAGGAGTGCCCGTCCATCAGGAGCAGGCGCGGTCGGTTGTCTGCCGTCTTCTTCGATGCCGTCTCAGCCACACCCCGATCCTGCCACGGACCACTGACAATCCCGACCGGCCACCGCCGGGGACCCCGCCCGGCCCCCCGGTGCGCGCCCTCGCCGGGCGCCGCACCCCCCACGCGTGCCAGGATCGAAGGCAAGAGACCACCAGGAGCGGACCACGCGCGGACCGCGCACGGCCCGCAGCAGGCCCGAAGGGGAGCACGATGGCCACCAAGCCGCCCACCGGAGACCCGGTCCAGGACGCCCCCCGGGTCGAACCCGCCCAGCACTCCGCGGCGGGACTCCCCGCCGTCGCCCACAGCCTGCGCGTCGCCCAGCGGCAGATGGGGGTGGCACGCGCCGCCCGGACCCTCCTCAAGGTCAACCAGAAGGACGGCTTCGACTGCCCCGGCTGCGCCTGGCCAGAGGGCGACAAACGGCACACCGCCGAATTCTGCGAGAACGGCGCCAAGGCCGTCGCCGAGGAAGCCACGCTGCGCCGCGTCACCCCCGACTTCTTCGCCGCCCACCCCGTGGCCGACCTCGCCCGGCGCAGCGGCTACTGGCTCGGCCAGCAGGGCCGCATCACCCAGCCCGTGTACCTCCCCGAGGGCGCCGACCGGTACGAGGCCGTCACCTGGGAACGCGCCTTCGAGATCATCGCCGAGGAACTGCGCGCCCTCGACTCCCCCGACGAAGCGCTCTTCTACACCTCGGGCCGCACCAGCAACGAGGCCGCGTTCCTCCTCCAGCTCTTCGCCCGCGAGTTCGGCACGAACAACCTGCCCGACTGCTCCAACATGTGCCACGAATCGTCCGGCTCGGCGCTCACCGAGACCATCGGCGTCGGCAAGGGATCCGTCTCCCTGGAGGACCTGCACCACGCCGACCTGATCATCGTCGCCGGACAGAACCCGGGCACCAACCACCCCCGGATGCTCTCCGCCCTGGAGAAGGCCAAATCGGCCGGAGCCAGGATCATGTCGGTGAATCCGCTGCCCGAGGCCGGGATGGAGCGGTTCAAGAACCCGCAGACCCCGCACGGCATGCTGAAGGGCACCCCGCTCAACGACCTCTTCCTCCAGATCCGCATCGGCGGCGACCAGGCCCTCTTCCGGCTCCTCAACAAACTGATCCTCGCCACCGAGGGCGCCGTGGACGAGACCTTCGTCGCCACCCACACCCACGGCTTCGACGCGTTCGCCGCCGCGGCCGCCGACGCCGACTGGGACGAGACGCTCACCGCGACCGGACTCGACCGGGCCGCCATCGAACAGGCCCTGGAGATGGTCCTCGCCTCCGAACGCACCGTCGTGTGCTGGGCCATGGGCCTCACCCAGCACAAGCACTCCGTGCCGACCATCCGCGAGATCGTCAACTTCCTCCTGCTGCGCGGCAACATCGGCCGCCCCGGCGCCGGCGTCTGCCCGGTGCGCGGCCACTCCAACGTCCAGGGCGACCGGACCATGGGCATCTTCGAACGGCCCGCGCCCGCCTTCCTCGACGCCCTCGACAAGGAATTCGGCATCACCTCGCCGCGCCACCACGGCTACGACGTGGTCCGCTCCATCCGCGCCCTGCGCGACGGCGACGCCAAGGTCTTCTTCGCCATGGGCGGCAACTTCGTCGCCGCCACCCCCGACACCGAGGTCACCGAGGCCGCGATGCGCACCGCGCGCCTCACCGTCCACGTCTCCACCAAGCTCAACCGCTCCCACGCCGTCACCGGCACCCGGGCGCTGATCCTGCCCACCCTCGGCCGCACCGACAAGGACGTCCAGGCCACCGGACGGCAGTTCGTCACCGTCGAGGACTCCATGAGCATGGTGCACGCCTCCCGGGGCAACCTCACCCCCGCGAGCCCCCACCTGCTCTCCGAACCCGCCATCGTCGCCCGGCTCGCCCGCGCCGTCCTCGGCCCCGGATCGGCCACCCCCTGGGAGGAGTTCGAACGGGACTACGCCACCATCCGCGACCGGATCTCCCGCGTCGTCCCCGGCTTCGAGAACTTCAACGCGCGCGTCGCCCACCCCGGCGGATTCACCCTCCCCCACGCACCGCGCGACTCCCGCCGCTTCCCCACCGCCACCGGCAAGGCAAACTTCACCGCCGCCCCCGTCGAGTTCCCCGAACTCCCCGAAGGACGCCTGCTGTTGCAGACCCTGCGCTCCCACGACCAGTACAACACCACCGTCTACGGCCTCGACGACCGCTACCGCGGCATCAAGGGCGGCCGCCGCGTCGTCCTCGTCCACCCCGACGACGCCACCGCCCTCGGCCTCCCCGACGGCGCCTACACCGACCTCGTCAGCGAATGGAAGGACGGCAGCGAACGGCGCGCCCCCGGCTTCCGCGTCGTCCACTACCCCACGGCCCGCGGCTGCGCCGCCGCGTACTACCCCGAGACGAACGTCCTGGTCCCGCTCGACTCCACCGCCGACACCAGCAACACCCCGGCCAGCAAGTCCGTCGTGGTGCGCTTCGAGAACACCGGCCGGCCCCACCCGGGGGACGCGCACTAAGCATCCGCTCAGCCGTCTGATAGGAACAGTGCACACCACCCGGAGCGGGGCCGCGGCCCCGCTCCGCCGCAGACGATCGGAGCCGGCCCATGGGCGAGCACACCGCACCCACGTTCCCCCAGGAGATCATCGACGAGTACGCCGCCCTCGGCGTCGACCTCCCCGCCCTCTTCTCCGCCGGCCACCTCGGCGAACGCATGGGCGTCACCATCGTCGAGGCGTCCGCGGACCGCGTCGTCGGCACCATGCCCGTCGAGGGCAACACCCAGCCCTACGGCCTGCTGCACGGCGGCGCCTCCGCCGTCCTCGCCGAGACCCTCGGATCCGTCGGCTCCATGCTCCACGGCGGCCCCGCCAAGCTCGCCGTCGGCGTCGACCTGAACTGCACCCACCACCGAGGCGTCCGCAACGGCCTCGTCACCGGCGTCGCCACCCCCGTACACCGCGGCCGCACCACCGCCACGTACGAGATCGTCATCACCGACGAACACGACAAGCGCGTCTGCACCGCCCGCCTCACCTGCCTGCTCCGTGACGCCCCCGCCCCCGACGCCGCCTGACCCCCCGCACCCCCCCTGCCCGGCCGGAACCCATTCCGGCCGGGCAGTGTCATACCCGGGCACAACCACCGCCGCACAGACCGGACTTGCGCGACACACAGCACAACGCCCTTGACCCGCAGGCGCGTTCCATGGCCCACTCGACAGCCACACCCCCTCCCACTCCCACCCCCCACCCGGCACACCGCGTCGACCGCCACGCCCCAGACGTCACACTGCGTAACAAACACGCAAGGTCCACGAAACCTCGCGCACCCCACACCGACCCGGACCGCGGTCACCGGGCGATTCCGCACGCCCTCCGGGGGCTCCCCGCGCCCCCCGACCGGCGACAGCACCAAGATCACCCCAAGCCCCTTAGCAGAGCTGCGCGTTCTCACCATGCGGTCACTTCCCCGTCCGGTAAAAAAACCGGACATGTCAGCACAGCCACCTCAAGCCTTGCTCAAGGGCATAACAAGACAGTCACATCCTGCGCCACCCCCACCCCCGACCCCCACCCCTGCCCTTAGAGTCACGGCCAGTCACCGCGCCGCCGGGCGCGTCTGCAGCACGGCCCTGTACCAACCAGTACGGCCCGGCGAACGACACGGCACCTCAAGCAGAGGAGGCCGCGCCAGGGAAAGGACTTTTCGTGCGACACCGTTCTTTGCTCATCCTCACCACAGTGCTCACGACAGGAGCACTGACACTCACCGCCTGCGGGTCGCGCGACGACGACAAAAAGGGCAGCGGGGACGGCGGCGGCAACCAGACCGTCGTCATCGGCGTCGACGCCCCCATCACCGGTGACCTCTCCGCCCTCGGCCTCGGCATCAAGAACTCCGCCGACCTCGCCGCCAAGACGGCCAACAAGCTGAAGACCGTCCCGGGCATCACCTTCGAGGTCAAGCCGCTCGACGACCAGGCCCAGCCCTCCGTCGGCCAGCAGAACGCCACCAAGTTCATCGACGACAAGCAGGTCCTCGGCGTCGTCGGCCCCCTGAACTCCGGCGTCTCCCAGTCGATGCAGAAGCCGCTCAACGACGCCGGCCTCACCCAGGTCTCCCCCGCCAACACGGGCACCGAGCTGACCCAGGGCGACAACTGGAAGACCGGCGACAAGAAGCGCCCCTTCAAGACCTACTTCCGCACCGCCACCACGGACCAGATCCAGGGCGCCTTCGCCGCGAAGTACCTCTACAACAACGCGAAGATCTCCCAGGTCTACCTCATCGACGACCAGAAGCCCTACGGCGCCGGTCTCGCGGCCTCCTTCAAGACCACCTTCACCGGCCTCGGCGGGAAGATCGTGGGCTCCGACCACGTCAACCCCGACGACCGCGACTTCAACGCCGTCGTCACCAAGGTCAAGAAGTCCGGCGCCAAGGCCGTCTACTACGGCGGTGAGTACCCCGCCGGCGCCCCCCTGAGCCAGCAGCTCAAGGACAGCGTCCAGATCCCCCTCATGGGCGGCGACGGCATGTACAGCGCCGACTTCATCAAGCTCAACAAGAAGGCCCAGGGCGACATCGCCACCTCCGTCGGCAAGCCCGTCGAAGAACTCGACTCCGCCAAGAAGTTCATCGAGGACTACAAGACGGCCGGCTACAAGGACGCCTACGAGGCCTACGGCGGCGGCACCTACGACGCCACCTGGTCGATCATCGAGGCCGTCAAGATCGCCGTCGCCGAGAACGACGGCAAGCTCCCCGACGACGCCCGCGCCAAGGTCCTCGAAGCCATGGCCAAGGTCAAGTTCGACGGCGTCACCGGCCCCGTCTCCTTCGACCAGTACGGCGACACCACGAACACCATGATGACCGCCTACCAGGTCGACGGCGGCAAGTGGGTCTCCAAGCTCAGCGAGGCCTACAAGCCGTAACCCGCTCCCGGTCGCTCACCGACTGACCCCAGACCGCGCGGGAGCGCTACGAGCACTCCCGCGCGGTGCCATATCCGAACCACTCCACGGAGGCCCTGCGGTGCACGAACTGCCGCAACAGCTGGCCAATGGACTCATCCTCGGCGCGATGTACGGACTCATCGCGATCGGCTACACGATGGTCTACGGAATCATCCAGCTCATCAACTTCGCCCACGGCGAGATCTTCATGATCGGAGGCTTCGGAGCTCTCACCGTGTACCTCTGGATGCCGGCCGGATCCAACCTCCTCGCGATCGTCCCCCTCATGATCGTCGGCGGCGTCATATGCTCCGTCGCCGTCAGCGCCGCGGCGGAACGGTTCGCCTACCGCCCCCTGCGCAACGCCCCCCGCCTCGCCCCGCTGATCACCGCGATCGGACTCTCCCTCGCCCTCCAGCAGGCCATCTGGAAGTGGTACCCCAACGCCACCAAGGACCGCCCCTTCCCCCAGTTCAAGGGCGACGCCTTCGACCTCTTCGGCGCCCACATCCAGCGCGGCGACCTCTTCGTCCTCATCTCCGCCCCGATCTGCATGATCGCCCTCGGGCTCTTCGTCTCCAAGACCCGCACCGGCCGCGGCATGCAGGCCACCAGCCAGGACCCCGACACCGCCAAGCTCATGGGCATCAACACCGACCGCATCATCGTCATGGCCTTCGCCATCGGTGCCGCGTTCGCCGCCGTCGCCGCCGTCGCCTACGGGCTCAAGAACGGCCAGATCGGCTTCAAAATGGGCTTCCTCATGGGCCTCAAAGCCTTCACCGCAGCCGTACTCGGCGGCATCGGCAACATCTACGGAGCCATGCTCGGCGGCGTCGTCCTCGGCATCGCCGAATCCCTCGCCACCGGCTACATGAGCGACGTCCCCGGCATGGACCTCTTCGGCGGCGGCGCCTGGAAGGACGTATGGGCCTTCGTCCTCCTCATCGTCGTCCTGCTGCTCAGGCCCCAGGGCCTGCTCGGCGAACGCGTAGCGGACAGGGCGTGATACCGATGACCACCACCCGCACCGCACTCCTCCCCCTGCCCGCCCCCGCCGCCCGCATCGCCACCCTCGCGGGCGCCGCGGCCGCACTCGCCGGCACCTTCCTCCCCTGGACCTGGACCTCCGAATTCCCCGGCGACCTCACCGTCACCGGTTACCCCGGCGGCCTCCAGATCCTCACCCTCACCGCCGCCGTCCTCACCCTGCTGTTCACCCTCACCGGATACGGCATCCCCGGACTGCGCTGGCTCACCCCCGGCGGCACCAACAGCCCCGTCCGCCTCCTCGCCCTCGCCACCCTCGGCACCACCGGCTACGCCATGGGCGCCATCTCCTACGAGCTCGGCGGCGTCGTCAACCTCGAACCCGGAGCCTGGATCAGCGGCATCGGCGCCCTCGTCGCCGTCCTCGCCTCCCTCGGCCTCCCCGACGACCAGCCCCTCCCCGACGACGGCCGCGAAGCCACCGTCCGGCGACGCTTCCGCAACAGCCTCGCCGCCCCCTCGGCACCCCGCGCCAAGGC
The DNA here is from genome assembly GCF_053597115.1 of Streptomyces sp. NPDC001515. NCBI lineage: Bacteria > Bacillati > Actinomycetota > Actinomycetes > Kitasatosporales > Streptomycetaceae > Streptomyces > Streptomyces sp. NPDC001515. The sequence goes on along the minus strand of NZ_JBSFHN010000021.1, from coordinate 6,308 downwards.
CCTCCCCTCCTGGGCCGAGATCCTCGTCATCGCCGTCGCCTTCGGAGTGGCCCTCTACCTCTTCACCTACGGCATCGACATCCCCACCGAGGACTCCGAACAGTTCATCGGCTTCCTCATCACCGCGGCCTTCGCCTTCACCGCGCTCACCCGGGCCGGCCTCATCGCCCGCATCACCGCGCTGACCGCCAAGCACCGCAACGTCACCCTCACCGCCGCCCTCGTCGCGGCCCTCTGCTTCCCCTTCACCCAGGACACCGCGGAATACGCCCTCATCGGCGCGAACATCCTCATCTTCGCCACGGTCGCCCTCGGCCTGAACGTCGTCGTCGGCCTCGCCGGCCTCCTCGACCTCGGCTACGTCGCCTTCCTCGGAGTCGGCGCCTACACCGCCGCCCTCGTCTCCGGCGCACCCCTCTCCGCCATCGGCGTCCACTTCCCCTTCTGGGCCGCCGTCCTCACCGGAGCCGTCGTCTCCCTGGTCTTCGGCGTCCTCATCGGCGCCCCGACCCTCCGACTCCGCGGCGACTACCTCGCCATCGTCACCCTCGGCTTCGGAGAGATCTTCCGCGTCACCGTCAACAACCTCAACGGCAACAGCGGACCCGACCTCACCAACGGCTCCCAGGGCATCCCCAGCATCCCGGACCTCAACCTCTTCGGGATCGACTTCGGACTCACCCACGACATCGGCCCCTTCACCCTCAGCAGGCCCGCCAACTACTACCTGCTGATGCTCGTCGTCACCGCCGTCGTGGTCCTCGTCTTCCGCCGCTCCGGGGACTCCCGCATCGGCCGCGCCTGGGTCGCCATCCGCGAGGACGAGACCGCCGCCACCGCCATGGGCATCAACGCCTTCCGGCTCAAGCTCCTGGCCTTCGCCCTCGGCGCCACCCTCGCCGGCCTCGCCGGCACCGTACAGGCACACGTCAACTACACCGTGACGCCCGAGCAGTACCAGTTCGCCGGCTCCGTGCCCCCGAACTCCGCGTTCCTCCTCGCCGCCGTCATCCTCGGCGGCATGGGAACCCTCAGCGGCCCCTTCGTCGGCGCCGCACTGCTCTACCTCATCCCGGCCAAGCTGCAGTTCATGCAGGACTACCAGCTCTTCCTCTTCGGCATCGCACTCATCCTCCTGATGCGCTTCCGCCCCGAAGGCCTGGTCGCCGACCGCCGCAAGCAACTCGAATTCCACGAGAACGACGAACCCATCGACGTACCCGAACCACGGCAGTCCGAAGACAGCGACGCCGGCATCGCCAAGGCGGGGGCGTGACCACCATGACCACCACCACGACCGCGACCACCGTCCTCGACGCCAGCGGCGTCACCATGCGCTTCGGCGGCCTCACCGCCGTACGCGGCGTCGACCTCACCGTCAACGCGGGCGAGATCGTCGGACTCATCGGCCCCAACGGCGCCGGCAAGACCACCTTCTTCAACTGCCTCACCGGCCTCTACGTCCCCACCGAGGGAACCGTCAGCTACAAGGGCACCGTCCTGCCCCCCAAGCCCCACCTCGTCACGGACGCCGGCATCGCCCGCACCTTCCAGAACATCCGGCTCTTCGCCAACATGACCGTCCTGGAAAACGTCCTCGTCGGACGCCACACCCGCACCAAAGAAGGCCTCTGGTCCGCCCTCCTGCGCCTCCCCGGCTACAGCAAGGCGGAGAACAGCAGCCGCGAACGCGCCATGGAACTCCTGGAGTTCATCGGCCTCCAGGACAAGGCCGACCACCTCGCGCGCAACCTCCCCTACGGAGACCAGCGCAAACTGGAGATCGCCCGCGCCCTCGCCAGCGACCCCGGACTCCTCCTTCTGGACGAGCCCACCGCCGGCATGAACCCCCAGGAAACCCGCGTCACCGAAGAACTCATCTTCGCCATCCGGGACCAGGGCATCGCCGTCCTCGTCATCGAGCACGACATGCGCTTCATCTTCAACCTCTGCGACCGCGTCGCCTGCCTCGTCCAGGGCGAGAAACTCGTCGAAGGCACCGCGTCCGAGGTCCAGAGCGACGAACGCGTCATCGCCGCCTACCTCGGCACCCCCTTCGAAGGCGCCCCCGGCGCCGAAGAAGTCGCCGAGGTCGAAGCCGCCGAAGCGGAAGCAAGCACGCACACGTCGGGCACGAGCGACAGCACGAGCACCGAAGAGGAGGACAACCGATGACCGCGCTCCTGGAGGTCGAGGACCTCCGCGTCGCCTACGGCAAGATCGAAGCCGTCAAGGGCATCTCCTTCACCGTCGACGCCGGCCAGGTCGTCACCCTCATCGGCACCAACGGCGCCGGCAAGACGACCACCCTGCGCACCCTCTCCGGGCTCCTCAAGCCCCTGAGCGGCCGCGTCCTCTTCGAAGGCAAGCCCCTCACCAACGTCCCCGCCCACAAGATCGTCTCCCTGGGCCTCGCCCACTCCCCCGAGGGACGCCACATCTTCCCCCGGCTGACGATCACCGAGAACCTCCTCCTCGGCGCCTACCTCCGCAACGACAAGGCAGGCATCGAGAAGGACGTCCAGCGCGCCTACGACCTCTTCCCCATCCTCGGGGAACGCAGAAAACAGGCCGCCGGCACCCTCTCGGGCGGCGAACAGCAGATGCTCGCCATGGGCCGCGCCCTCATGTCCCAGCCCAAACTCCTCATGCTCGACGAACCCTCCATGGGCCTCTCCCCGATCATGATGCAGAAGATCATGGAGACCATCGTCGAACTCAAGGCCTCCGGCACGACGATCCTCCTCGTCGAACAGAACGCCCAGGCCGCCCTCTCCCTGGCCGACCAGGGCCACGTCATGGAGATCGGCAAGATCGTCCTCTCCGGCACCGGAGCCGACCTCCTCCACGACGAATCCGTCCGCAAGGCCTACCTCGGCGAGGACTGAGCCCACCCACACGAAAGGCCCGCGCCTGGTGGCGCGGGCCTTTCCCCGTTCTCCGGACGCGAGACCTACTCGGCCGCCCGCTTCTTCTCCTCGGCATCCGCGATCAACGCCTCCGCCAACTGCTGCATCGACAGCCGACGGTCCATCGACGTCTTCTGGATCCACCGGAACGCCGCCGGCTCCGACAGCCCGTAATCCGTCTGCAGAATGCTCTTCGCCCGGTCCACCAGCTTCCGCGTCTCCAGCCGCTGCGCCAGGTCCGCGACCTCGCTCTCCAGGGCCTTCAGCTCCGCGAACCGCGACACCGCCATCTCGATGGCCGGCACCACGTCGCTCTTGCTGAACGGCTTCACCAGATACGCCATCGCCCCGGCGTCCCGGGCCCGCTCCACGAGGTCCCGCTGCGAGAACGCGGTCAGCATCAGCACCGGCGCGATGGACTCCTCGGCGATCTTCTCGGCCGCCGAGATGCCGTCGAGCACCGGCATCTTCACATCCAGGATCACCAGATCCGGCTTGTGCTCCCGGGCCAGCTCGACGGCCTGCTGCCCGTCCCCGGCCTCCCCGACGACGGAGTAGCCCTCCTCCTCCAGCATCTCCTTGAGGTCGAGACGGATCAGCGCCTCGTCCTCCGCGATGACGACGCGGGTCGTCAGCGGCGGGACGTGCGACTTGTCGTCGTCGGCGGCGTCTACGGGCTGGGGCGACTCGGGGGTGGTCACGGGGCTCCTTGTTCAGGGCATACGTCTCTCCACGAGGGTACCTAGCTACGGTAAGCTGTAGCCACACGGGGCAGTGCTCGCCCTTACTTTCTAAGGCCCCAGTACTCCAACTGGTCAGAGAGGCCGCTCTCAAACAGCGGACAGTGTGGGTTCGAATCCCACCTGGGGCACTTTTCCTTCGATTTCAAGGTCGCATCACAACGATTCGAGTTCACGTGATCGTGTGACTTCTCCGCCGATTCAGACAATGGATGCGCGGAGTTCTCCAAGCTCGACCATGTGTACGACCTTGAAACGCGCAGACACGCACTGGATCTCCTCGATCAAGGCCTCAGCCAGAATGCCGTGAGCAAGCGGACGGGCATTTCCCGAGCCGCCATCCGGTCCTGGCTCGTACGGATAGAGCCTCTCGAATACGCACGCGGTCGGGGCTGCCCCCGATGCGGTTATACGCCCGAATCACCCGAAGCTCCGGCCCCGTACTCGTACTTGCTCGGCCTCTACCTCGGCGATGGGTGCATCAGCGCGAACCATCGTGGCGTGTACTCCCTCCGCATCGCATGCGCGGATGCCTGGCCGGGCCTCATCGACGCCTGCGTCGAAGCCGTGCAGATTGCGCGACCTGCCAACAAGGTGTGCCTGGTAGCAAGTCCGGGCTGCCAGTACGTCACCTGCTTCAGCAAACACTGGCCCTGCCTCTTCCCTCAGCACGGCCCCGGCAAGAAGCACCACCGAGAGATCGCTCTTGCCGAGTGGCAGCAGACCATCGTCGACGCCCACCCCTGGGAGTTCATCCGCGGTCTCATCCACTCCGACGGCTGCCGCGTCACCAACTGGACGACTCGCCTCGTCCGCGGCGAGCGCAGACGCTACGAGTACCCGCGCTACTTCTTCACCAACCTGTCGACCGACATTCTGAGGCTTTACACCGACACCCTCGACAAGCTCGGCGTCGAGTGGAAGGCCACCAACGGCAAGAACATCTCCGTAGCCCGACGGGCATCCGTCGCCCTCATGGACGCACACGTCGGGCCGAAATACTGAGCCGCCCCTACTTCGGGCTGTCGTCCTCGCCGATGTGGTGGACGCGGACCAGGTTCGTGGAGCCCGCCACGCCCGGCGGGGAGCCCGCGGTGATGACCACCACGTCGCCCTTCTGGCAGCGGCCGATCTTGAGGAGTTCCTCGTCGACCTGGGCGACCATCGCGTCCGTGGAGTCGACGTGGGGGCCGAGGAAGGTTTCGACGCCCCAGGTCAGGTTCAGCTGGGAGCGGGTGGCGGGGTCGGGGGTGAAGGCGAGGAGGGGGATGGGCGAGCGGTAGCGGGAGAGCCGCTTGACGGTGTCGCCGCTCTGGGTGAAGGCGACGAGGAACTTCGCGCCGAGGAAGTCGCCCATCTCGGCCGCCGCGCGGGCGACCGCGCCGCCCTGGGTGCGGGGCTTGTTGCGTTCGGTGAGGGGAGGGAGGCCCTTGGCGAGGATGTCCTCCTCGGCGGCCTCGACGATGCGGGACATCGTGCGGACGGTCTCGATCGCGTACCTGCCGACGCTGGTCTCCCCGGAGAGCATGACGGCGTCCGTGCCGTCGATGACGGCGTTGGCGACGTCGGACGCCTCGGCGCGGGTGGGGCGGGAGTTGTCGATCATCGAGTCGAGCATCTGGGTGGCGACGATGACCGGCTTGGCGTTGCGCTTGGCGAGCTTGATGGCGCGCTTCTGGACGATCGGTACCTGTTCCAGCGGCATTTCGACGCCGAGGTCGCCGCGGGCGACCATGATGCCGTCGAAGGCGGCGACGATGTCGTCGATGTTGTCGACGGCCTGGGGCTTCTCGACCTTGGCGATGACGGGGAGGCGGCGGCCTTCCTCGTCCATGACGCGGTGGACGTCCTCGATGTCGCGTCCGCTGCGGACGAAGGAGAGGGCGATGATGTCGGCGCCGGTGCGCAGGGCCCAGCGGAGGTCGTCGATGTCCTTCTCGGAGAGGGCGGGGACGGAGACGGCGACGCCGGGGAGGTTGAGTCCCTTGTGGTCGGAGACCATGCCGCCTTCGATGACGGTGGTGTGGACGCGGGGGCCGTCGACGTGGGTGACTTCGAGGGTGACGCGGCCGTCGTCGATGAGAATGCGTTCGCCGGTGGTGACGTCGGCGGCGAGGCCGGTGTAGGTGGTGCCGCAGGTGTGGCGGTTTCCTTCCATGGGTTCGACGGTGATGGTGAAGTCGTCGCCGCGTTCGAGTAGTACGGGGCCTTCTTTGAAGCGGCCGAGGCGGATCTTCGGGCCTTGAAGGTCGGCGAGGATGCCGACGCTGCGGCCGGCTTCGTCGGAGGCTTTGCGGACGCGGTGGTAGCGCTCTTCGTGTTCGGCGTAGCTGCCGTGGCTGAGGTTGAGGCGGGCGATGTCCATTCCGGCGTCGACCAGGGCTTTGATCTGGTCGTATGTGTCGGTGGCGGGTCCCAGGGTGCAGACGATTTTGGCTCGGCGCATGGTTCGAGCCTAAACCTTACCTATGGGTAGGCAATTGGCTCCGGATGACTGTCCAACCACCTTTGTATGAAGGGTTATTGACAAGTGTTGAATTGTGCGGCGGCGGGGGCGGGTGTGGGCGCCCCCGGGGGGGGGGGGGGGGGGGTTGGGGATATGCAACATCAGAAAAACACACAAACAAAAAAAAATATAGGTTTGGGGGTTTGGGTTTTT
>NZ_JBSFHN010000020.1:0-167945 GCF_053597115.1 Streptomyces sp. NPDC001515 | reverse complement strand
AGCGGGGCGATCAGCGCCCACGACTCATCCGTCAGTTCATGTCGACGCACCACAACTGGAGTAACGACCCACCGACTTTACGGACACCGCCTAGGCCGTGTATCAAAAGTGGATCTTGGGCTGTGAATGATCACGGTTCATGGGTCGGGGAGATCTCACGGACGAGCAGTGGGCGGTGCTGGAGCCGTTGTTGTCAAAGGGTGCCGGGGCAGGTCCGCCGCCCGTCTGGCCTCGGCGGCATACGCTTCCGGGTCAGGACCGGTGTGCCGTGGCGGGACGTCCCCGTCGAGTACGGACCGTGGAACCGGGTCTACGGCCTCTTCCGCCGATGGCAGCGCAACGGCACCTGACAGCGGATTCTCACCCGGCTCCAATCCCTGGCCGAGGCGAAAGCTGCGATCGCATGGGACCTGAGCGTCGACTCCACGGTCTGCCGCGCCCATCAGCATGCGGCCGGGGCCCACAAGCAGGGCGACCTGCAGAAGGAACCGCCGGGCGGTGTCTTCACCGAGCCCGGTGATCACGGACTGGGCCGCTCGCGCGGCGGGTTCACCACCAAGCTCCACCTGGCCGTCGAGCAGGGCCAGAAGCCTATGGCGTTCGTGGTGACCGCCGGGCATCCGGCCGCCCCAGCTGACGCAGTGGCCCTTGCCGTAGACGTAGGCCGGACCGGCGTACGACGTGTAGCTCCCGTAGTCGCTCGCCGACGCGTCGGTTTCGGGGACGTAGACGTACGCCGACCTGTCCTTCGCGACGCCGGGGGTGGACCGGATCGTCACGACACAGTTCTTGCCGTTCGTCTGCTCCTACTTGTTGGGACATCAGGGGTGCACGGATGGTTGTACGCGAATGGCCGGGGACCTGATGATTGGTGATCCTTTACGCTCCCGGGCGCGCTCCGGGGGCCGGCAGGAAGCCCGTGGCCTGGAAGTACGTCAGATAACGCGTCAGGACCTCCTCGGTGAGGGGCTGTTGACGCACGCCCGCCTCCTCGGCCGCCCGGGCGGTGCGGCCGGAGTCGAAGCGACGGTGGTCCGCCGCGTCCTCACCGGCCCCGTCGTCGCCGAGGAACAACTGCGCCGCGTTGTCCGGGTGTTCCGCCACACAGGCCCGCCACTCCTCGGGCGTCACCGGGCGCAGCTCGTACCCGAGGCGGGCCGCCACCTCGAAGACGCGGTCCAGGCCCGGTGCGTCCGGGTTGGTGTAGTGATACGCCGGTGCCCCGGGCCCTTCGGCGGTGCTGAGGGCCACCACGGCGGCGCTGACGTAGTCCACCGGCACCCAGTCGGTCGTGCCGTGCGCGAGGTCGGGCACCGCTCCGGCCTGGAGGCAGCCCTTGATGAGCTGCCAGAGCAGATCGCGGTCCTGGCAGGCGCCGGTGGCGGTGTCGCCGCTGATGCGGCCCGGGCGGTGGACGGTCACCGGGAGGCCGCGCTCGCGGGCGAGCCCGACCAACTGCTCGGCAACCCATTTGCTCTGCGCGTACCCGTCGGGCAGACCGGCCGCCGGGCCGGTCGGGGACGACTCGGTGAGCGGTGCGGGGTCCGTCCCGCGCGACGGGGCGTACACACCGGTGGTGGAGACGTAGTGCAGGCCGGGCGAGCCGGAGTCCGCGAGGAGGCGCAGCAGTTCCTCCGTGCCGCCCACGTTGGGCGCGCGCAGATCACCGTACGGGGCGGCGAAGTTGACGCGTGCCCCGTTGTGCAGGACGGGGCCCAGCCGCCGGGCGAGGGCGTCCCGTTCCCCGGGGTCGAGGCCGAGGCCGGGGGCCGCGAGATCACCGGGGACGGGGTGGATCACGTCGGCGTACCGGGACTGCCACAGGCCGTAGTGCTCCAGGTTGGCGCGGAGCCGCTGGGCCGCGCTGTCGGGGCTCGCGGCCCGGACGAGGCAGTCGACCGGGCCGTCCGTGGCCTCGATGAGGTCGCGCAGCAGGAACGCGCCGAGGAAGCCGGAGGCCCCGGTGAGCAGGGGGCGCGCGGAGGGGTGGACGGGCCGCAGGGCCCGGCGCTCACCGGTGATGTCCGGCGCGAGCCGCACCTCGGCGGCGAGGTCCGGGGCCGCCGCCTCCACACGCTCCCCCTCCCCCGGAGCCCCGCCGAGCAGCCGGTCGACGCCCTCGACGGTGGGCGTCGCGAACAGGGCCCGCAGGGAGGGCCGCACCCCGCAGCGCTCCCCGATCCGGCGGGCGAGGGTGACGGCGAGCAGGGAGTGCCCGCCCAGCGCGAAGAAGTCGTCGGTGACCCCGACCTCGGGCACGCCGAGGGTCTGTGCGAACACCTCGCACAGGGCGCGTTCACGGGCGGTGCGCGGAGCCCGCCCGCCGGCCGGGGCCGCGCTCTCCGGGGCGGGCAGCGCGCGCCGGTCGGTCTTGCCGTTGGGCGTCACGGGGAAGGCGTCGAGCCGGACGTGGGCGGCGGGCACCATGTGTTCGGGCAGGGTGGCGGCGAGGTGGGCGCGCAGTTCGGCCCAGCCGGGGCCGGGCTCGCCGGTGGCGGCGGGCACGGTGTAGGCGACGAGGCGCCGGTCGCCGGGGCGGTCCTCGCGGACGGTGACACAGGCCGCGGCGATCCCGGGGTGCGAGGCGAGGGCCGCCTCGATCTCGCCGGGTTCGATGCGGAAGCCGCGCAGCTTGACCTGGTCGTCCACGCGGGAGACGTAGAGGAGGCGGCCGTCGGGCGTCCATCGGACCAGGTCCCCGGTGCGGTACATCCGGCCGCCGGCGCGGTCGAAGGGGTCGGCGACGAAGCGGGTGGCGGTGAGGGCGGCGCGGCCGTGGTAGCCGCGTGCGACACCCTCGCCCGCGACGTACAGTTCGCCGGTGACTCCGGGCGGCACGGGGGCCAGCCGGTCGTCCAGGACATGGACGCGGGTGCCGTCGACGGGGGCGCCGATGGGGACGGTGCGGTCGGGGGCGAGGGGCCCCTCCGCGTGCTGGAAGGCGCTCATGGTGGCGCAGACGGTGGTCTCCGTCGGACCGTAGGCGTTGACGAGGAAGCGGTCGCGGGCCCAGGCGTGGACGAGAGCGGGCGGGCACGCCTCTCCGGCGAGGACCATGGTGAGGCCGGTGGGCAGGGAGTCCGGGGGCATCACGGCGAGGGCGGCGGGCGGGATGGTGAGGTGGGTGACGCCCCGGTCGCGGACCAGGCCGGCGAGGGCCGGGCCCGGCAGCAGGGCATCGCGGGTGTCGATCTCCAGGCAGGCGCCGGTGAGCAGCCCCATGCACAGTTCCCAGAACGCGGCGTCGAAGCTGACGGACGCCATGTGCAGCACCCGGCTGCCGGGGCCGACGCGCAGCCGCTCGCTCTGGGTCCTGGCCATGGCGCGCACCCCCCGGTGCGTGACGACGACGCCCTTGGGGCGGCCGGTGGAACCGGAGGTGTAGATGACGTACGCCGGGTTGGCCGGGTCGATGCGGACGGGCCCGGGGGTCGCGCCGCTCTCACCGAGGTCGTCGGTAAAGAGGTGCGGCACCGGGTGCTCGGGAAGGCGGCGGTGGAGTTCCGGGGTGGTGAGGAGCAGGCGGGGGCGTGCGTCGTCGAGCATGTACGCCAGTCGCTGGGCCGGGTAGTCCGGGTCCAGCGGCACGTAGGTGGCGCCTGCCTTGAGGACGGCGAGCAGAGCCACGACGAGCTCGGACGTCCGGGGAAGCGCGACAGCCACCCGGTCCTCGGGGCCCACGCCGCGCTCGGTGAGGTGTCGGGCCAACGCGTTTGCCCGGGAGTCGAGTTCGCCGTAGGTGAGGGTGGTGTGCGCGTCGCGGACGGCCGGGGCGGCGGGATCGCGCCGGACCCACTCGTCGAAGAGCGCGGGGACCGTCGTGGCGGGCAGGTCGTCGGCCGGCCCGGTGCCGAGGGCGGTGAGGCGGCTGTGCTCGGCGGGGGTGAGCAGGTCGTACGCGTGCAGGGGGCGGTCCGGGTCCGCGGTGACGGCGCCGAGGAGCCGGACGAGCCGGTCGGTGAGGCCCTGGACGGTGGGCGCGTCGAAGAGTTCGGTGGCGTAGTCGACGGTGCCCCGCATCCCGTCCAGGGCGCCGGTGTCGTCGTAGGTCTCGGTGAGCGCGAACGACAGATCGAACTTGCTCACTTCCGCCTCGGCGGGCACTCCGGTGACGGTGAGGCCGGGCAGGTCGATGGCGGCGGCCGCCTGGTTCTGGAGGACCAGCATGGTCTGGAAGAGCGGGTGGTGGCTCTGGGCGCGTGCGGGGTTGAGGAGTTCGACCAGCCGCTCGAAGGGCACGTCCTGGTGGGCGTAGGCGGCGAGGTCGAATGCGCGTACGCGGCCGAGGAGTTCGCGGAACGTGGGGTCGCCCGAGAGGTCGGTGCGCAGGACGAGCGTGTTGACGAAGAGGCCGACGAGGCCGTTCGCCGCCTCGTCGGTGCGACCCGCGACGGCCGTGCCCAGGGGTATGTCCTCGCCGCCGCCGTGCCGGGACAGGACGGTCGCCAGGGCGGCCTGGAGCACCATGAAGGCGCTGGAACCGCAGCTGCGGGCGAGCTCCGTGATGCGGCGGGTGGTGGCCCGGTCCACCGAGAAGCCGAGCGTGGCGCCGGTGTGCCGGGACGTGGCGGGGCGCGGCCGGTCCCAGGGCAGCTCGATCGCCTCGGGCAGCCCCTCCAGCGCGTGCCGCCAGTGGGAGAGCTGGCGGCGGACGAGGCTGTCGGGGTCCTTCTCGTCGCCGAGCAGGTCGCGCTGCCAGAGGGTGTGGTCCGCGTAGTCGACGGGCAGCGGGGCCCAGTCGGGCGCCTCGCCCCGTGCGCGGGCGCGGTAGGCGAGGCCCAGGTCGTGGGTGAGGGGCGGCAGGGAGGTGCCGTCGGCGGCGATGTGGTGGACGACGAGCACCAGGACGTGGGCGTCGGGCGCCAGGCGGAGGAGGGTCGCGCGCAGGGGCAGGCTGCGTTCGATGTCGATGGCCTCCGCGGTGGCGGCCGCGACGCGATGGCGCAGCTTCGCCTCGTCGACGCTCTCCACGGCGAACGGAATGACGACGTCGCCGGGTGGGGTGATGTGCTGGCAGGGCCCGTCCTCGCCCTCGGGGAAGACGGTGCGCAGGGCGGCGTGCCGTGCGATGACGTCGGCGACGGCGGTGCACAGCGCGTCGAGGTCGAGCGGACCGTCGATGCGTACGGCGAGCGGGATGTTGTACGTGGCGGAGGGTCCGTCGAGCCGGTGCAGGAACCACAGCCGCTGCTGGGCGTACGAGAGCGGGAGTTCGGCCGGGCGCGGCTGCGGGACCAGGGCGGGGCGGGTGCCGCCCTCCGCGCCTTCCATAGCGGTGGCGAGCGCGGCGACGGTGGGGTGCTCGAACAGCGTGCGGATGTCGGTCTCGGTGTGCAGGGCGGTGCGGATGCGGCCGACGAGACGGGTGGCGAGCAGGGAGTGGCCGCCCAGCGCGAAGAAGCTGTCGTCGGTGCCGACCCGGTCCACGCCGAGCACATCGGCGAACAGCCCGGCCAGGATCTCCTCCATGGCGTTGCGCGGCGCCCGCCCCGCCGCCGTGCGCGGCACGGTGGGCGCGGGCAGGGCGGCCCGGTCGATCTTGCCGTTGGGGGTCAGGGGCAGGGCGTCCAGCGGCTGGATGACGGCCGGGACCATGTACGCGGGCAGCAGCCGGCCGACGTGGGCGGCGAGCAGTCCGGGGTCGGGTGTCTCGCCGGGGGCGAGGACGACGTAACCGGTGAGGGTGCGGTCGCCGGGCAGGTCCTCCCGTACGAGGACGCAGGCGGCACGTACCGCGGGGTGGTCGCGCAGGACCGTTTCGATCTCGGCGGGTTCGATGCGGTGGCCGCGCAGCTTGATCTGCTGGTCGGCCCGGGCCACATAGCGCACGGTGCCGTCGGCGTCCTGGCGCACCAGGTCGCCGGTGCGGTACATGCGGGCCCCGTCTCCCGCGAAGGGGTCGGCGACGAAGCGGGTCGCGGTGAGGGCGGCCCGGCCGAGGTAGCCGCGCGCGACGCCGGGTCCCGCGACGTACAGCTCGCCCTCGGCGCCGGGCGGCACGGGGCTCAGGGCGGCGTCCAGGACGTAGGCGCGCATGCCGTCGAGCGGATGGCCGATGGGCGGGGCGCCGCCGGGGGTGTGGTCGGGGCCTACGTGGTGGGCGGTGGCGAAGGTGGTGGTCTCGGTGGGTCCGTACACGTGCAGGACGGTCGTGCCGGGGTGGGCGGCGGCGACGCGCTGCATGACCCCGGGCGCGGCGGCCTCGCCGCCGGCGGCGACCAGGCGCAGTCGTCCGAGGGAGCCGGGGTCGGTCTCGGCCAGCACGTTGAAGAGGGCCGTCGTCAGGAAGGCGGCCGTGACGCCGTGCCGGGTCACCAGGTCCCGCAGGATGTCGGGCTGGAGCGGGCCGTCCGGGGCGACGACGACGCGTCCGCCGCGCAGGAGCGGGACCCAGAGCTCGAAGGTCGAGGCGTCGAAGACGTACGCGGAGTGCAGCAGGACGGCGTCGGCGGCGTCGTCCCAGCCGTGGTGGGCGGCCAGCGCGGCGATGTCGCCATGGCTGACGCCGACGCCCTTGGGCAGTCCGGTGGACCCGGAGGTGAACATGACGTACGCGAGCCGGTCGCCGCCCGGTGCGGCGGGGAGGGGGCCTGGCGTGGCGGGGCCGCCGGTGAGGACGCGGCCGGCGCCGTCGACGGTCAGCAGGGCGGTGTCCGGGCCGAGCTGGTGGACCCAGGGCAGCGTGGCGGTCGTCTCGTCCACGACGAGGACGCGCAGGGGGACGACGCCGGTGACCCGGTTGAGCCGTTCGGTCGGCCAGCGGGGGTCGAGCGGCACATAGGCCCCGCCCGCGCGCAGGGTGGCCAGGGAGGCGGTGACGGTGGCGGCCGAGCGGGCGAGGAGGATGCCGACGCCGTCCTCGGCTCCGGTCCCGAGCCCGGTCAGGGCGGCGGCGAGCCGGTCCGCGACCCCGGTGAGCTGTGCGTACGTCAGCTGCTCGCCCGCGCCGGAGACGGCCACCGCGTCCGGGTGGCGGGCCGCCCGCTCGGCGACGGCCTCCGGGATGCTCAGGGCCGTGGTGCCGTCGGGCAGGGCGGCTCCGGTCCCCCGGGTGATCAGCTCCTCGCGTTCGCCGTCGAGGAGGAAGGGCGCGGTGTCGGCGCGGCGGCCGAGGTCCTGAGCCATGGCGGTCAGCAGCTGCCGCATGCGCGAGACGGTCTCGGCCACCTCCTGGCGGTCGAGCACGGCGGCCCGGTAGCCGAAGGTGATCCTCAGGGTGTCGCCGGGAGCGACGGTGAGGGTGAGCGGGTAGTGGGCGGCGTCGGTGCCGCTGAAACCGGTGACGGCGAGGCCGGGCAGTCCGCGCTGGGCGGTGCGCAGGGCCTCGGCGTCCATCGGGTAGTTCTCGAACACGACGAGGGTGTCGAAGAGTTCGTCCAGGCCGGTGACGCCCCGGATGTCGCTGAGGCCCACGTGCTGGCTGCCGAGGAGCCGGCCCTGCTCGGCTTGGAGCCGGGTCAGGTAATCCGCCAGGATCTCCCCGGGCGCGGGCTCGGTGCGCACGGGCACGGTGTTGATGAACAGGCCGACCATGGACTCGACGCCGGGCAGCTCCGGCGGGCGCCCGGACACGGTGGTACCGAACACCACGTCGGACCGCCCGGTGAGGTGGCCGAGCAGCAGGCCCCAGGCGCCCTGGACCAGGGTGTTGAGGGTGAGGCGGTGGGCGCGGGCCGTCTCGCGCAGCCGGGTCGTCACGGCGGCGTCCAGGTCGAGGACGAGCGTCTCGGGCAGTTCGGCCGCGCCGTCGGGCCCGTCCCGCTCCGCGAGAAGGGTCGGCGCCTCGATGCCGGCGAGCGCGGCGGACCAGGTGTCGAGGGCGGCGGCACGATCCTGCTGGGAGAGCCAGACGAGGTAGGCGCGGTACGGGGTGACGCGCGGCAGGGCGCTGTCGTCGCCGCCGGCCGCGTACAGCTCGAAGAGCTCCCGTACGAGCAGGGGCAGCGACCAGCCGTCGAACAGGATGTGATGGCTGGTCATGACGAGCCGGTGGCGCTCCGGCGCGGTCCGCACCAGGGTGAACCGCAGCAGCGGCGGGGTGGCCAGGTCGAAGCGGCGGGTGCGGTCGGCGGCGAGGAAGGCGGTGAGCCGGTCCGGCACCTCGTCGGCGCCGGTCAGGTCCAGTTCCTCCAGGGGTACGGGGACCTCGGCCGCGACCGCCTGCACGGGTTCGTCCAGGTCCTCGTGGAGGAAGCCGACGCGCAGGTTGGCGTGGCGGCGGAGCAGGCCGGCGACGGCGGCGCGCAGGGTGGGGACGTCGACGGGCCCTTCGAGGTCGAAGACGAACTGCGCGGTGTAGACGTCCACGGCGTGCGAGTCGTACAGGGCGTGGAAGTACATCCCGGCCTGCAGCGGCGTCAGGGGGAGTACGTCCTCCAGTTGGAACCCGTTCATCTGCGTCCACCCCACTTGTTCTGCAGTCGGTCGATCTGGGCCTGGTTGAGCGAGACCAGGGGAAGGTCGGACGGCGTCCAGCCGCCTGCTCCGGGCTGTTCGGCGTGTTCCGCGACGGCGCGCAGGGCGCGGTTGAACGCCTCGGCGAGTGCGCCCACGTCCTCCTCCTTCAGCAGGTCACCGGGCCAGGTCCAGCGGGCCACCAGACGGGGTCCTTCGGGGAGGTCCTCGGTGTGCGCGTTGATGTCGAGGACGTGGTGCACGGGCATGCCGGGGTCCTGGCTGCGGGGTCCTCCAGCGTCGAGCAGGACCTCCCAGTCGCCGTCCGCCGCCTGGCCCGGGGCCGCGTACCGTCCGAGATAGTTGAAGCCGATCTGGGGTGCGGGCGCCGCCAGGCGGGGGCCGGTGGCCGGGTTGAGGTGGCGCAGCATGCCGTGGCCGACGCCGTGGTCGGGGACGGCGCGCAGCTGTTCCTTGACGCGCTTCACTGCACGCTCAACGAGCGAGGCGCCGAAGCGTGCCAGGTCGCGGGCGTCCAGGGGGCCGGGGTCGACCCGGACGGGGTAGAGGCTGGTGAACCAGCCGACCGTGCGGGACAGGTCGATGTGGTCGGCGATCTGTTCCCGGCCGTGGCTCTCCAGGTCGAGCAGGACCGCGGTGTCCTGGCGGGGCCGCCAGGTGTTGACGGCGAGGGCGAGCGCGGTGAGCAGGATGTCGTCGACTCCGGCGTGGAAGGCGCCGGGGACGCTGGTGAGGAGGGGCTTCGCCCAGGTGGCGGGCAGGTGGGTGGTGAGGGTGCGGGTGCCGTCGGCGGTGTCCAGGAAGGGGTCGAGCGGCCGGTAGCCGAGCTGGGGGTCCGGGGTCCTCAGCGCCTCCTCCCACAGGGGCAGTTCGCCGGTGCGGTCGGGTGTGCGGGCCTGTTCGGCGAGGAGCTGGGACCAGCGCCGGTACGAGGTGGTGGGGGCGGGCAGCGCGGATGCGGTGCCGGTGGCCACCTGCCAGGCGTGGGCGAGGTCGTCGGCCAGGATGCGCCAGGAGACGGCGTCGACGGACAGGTGGTGCACGACGAGGAGCAGCCGGCCGCGCGCCCCGGGTCCGGCGTCGCCCCAGACGGCTTCGAAGACGGCACCGGCGGAGGGCCGCAGGCGTCCGCGGGCCCGTTCGCCCGCTTCGGTGAGCGCGGCCCGGGCCGCCTCGGCGTCGAGCCCGGCGATGTCGATACGGGTGAAGCGGCGCCGGGCGGTGACGGCGCCGGGCGGCAGCGCTTCGAGTACGGGGTCGCCCCCGGCGGTGCGGGTGACGCGCAGGCGGAGCATGTCGTGGTGGTCGGTGAGGAGCTGGAGCGCGGCGACGAGGGTGTCCTCGCGGGCACCGGCGGGGGTGCTCAGCACGCCGGACTGGTTGTAGCCGTCGGTGGTGCCGGGGCGTTCCAGGAACCAGGCGGCGATGGGGGTCGGTTCTATGGTGCCGGTGCCGTGGCTGTCCGGTTCGCCCGTGGCGCCGTCCAGCGGTGCGGCGACGGCCGCCATGGCCTCGGGGGTGCGGTGGACGAAGACGTCGCGGGGGGTGACGGCGAGCCCGGCTTCCCGGACGCGGCTGACGAGCTGGATGGACAGGATGCTGTCGCCGCCGAGCGCGAAGAAGTCGTCGTCGGTGCGGACTTCGGGTGCGCGCAGGACGGAGGCGAACGCCTCGCACAGGACGCGTTCGGACGAGGTGCGCGGCTCCCGGCCCGCCCGGGAGCCCTCCGGGCGCTCCGGCGCCGGAAGCGCGGCCCGGTCCGTCTTGCCGTTCGGCAGGAGCGGCAGCGCGTCCAGGGCCACGAAGGCGGCGGGCACCATGTACGGCGGCAGCGCCTCGGTGAGCCGGGTGCGCAGTGCTCCGTCGGTGAGGCGGGCGCCCACGGTGTACGCGACCAGGCGCCGTTCGCCGGGCCGGTCCTCGCGGACGAGGGCGCAGGCGGCGGTGATCCCGTCAACGGCGGTGAGGGCGGCCTCGATCTCGCCGAGTTCGACGCGGAAGCCGTTGAGCTTGACCTGGTCGTCGGCGCGGGAGACGTAGTGGAGGAGTCCGTCGGCGTCGCGCCGGACCAGGTCGCCCGTGCGGTACATGCGGCTGCCGGCCGGGCCGGAGGGGTCGGCGACGAAGCGGCCGGCGGTGAGCCCGGGGCGGCCGAGGTAGCCGCGGGCGAGGCCGTCACCGGCGAGGTACAGCTCGCCGGTCACACCCGCCGGTACGGGCTGGAGCGCGGTGTCCAGGACGTGGGCGCGGGTGTTGTCGATCGGGCGGCCGAGCGGAACGCCCCCTTCTTCTCCGTGGGCGGTGACGTGGTGGGCAGTGGCGTCGATGGTGGTCTCGGTCGGGCCGTAGAGGTTGTGCACCTCGGTGCCCCAGGCCCTGGCTGCCCGGGCCGCCAGGGCGCGGGGCAGGGGCTCGCCGCCGCAGGCGACGGCCCGCAGCGCCGGGGGCGCCGCCTCGGTCCCGGTCTCGGTGAGCAGGAGTGCGAGGTGGGAGGGGACGAACTGGGCGAGGGTGACGCCCTCGTCACGCATCCGGGCCAGCAGCCCGGCCGGATCGTGGTTGAGCGCGGCCGGTACGGGGCAGGTGGCGCCGCCGTGCAGCAGGGGCAGCCAGGTCTCCCACACCGAGGCGTCGAAGCTGGACGAGGTGCGGGCGAGGACGCGGTCGTCGTCGGTGAGGCCGAAGTGGCCTGCCATCCAGGCCATGTGGTTGGTGAGCGCGCCATGGGTGACGACGACGCCCTTGGGCCGGCCGGTGGAGCCGGAGGTGTAGATGACGTACGCGGCGTCGTCGGCGCCCGGCGCGGCGACAGCGGGCGGCGCCCCGCGTCCGCCCGGCCGGGCGGACCGGTCGCCGAGCGCGAGGCGGGGCACGGAGGCGTACCGGGCGGCCCGCGCCGGGTCGTGCACCAGGAACAGGGCCGGGCGGGCGTCGTCGAGCATGTGTGTGACGCGGGCCTCGGGGTAGTCCAGGTCGACGGGCAGGCAGGCGGCTCCGGCCTTGGCGACGGCGAGCATCGCGACGACCCGGTCGGCGGTGCCATCGGCGGCGAGGGCGACGAGGTCACCGCGGCCGACGCCCCGGTCGTGGAGGTGGTATGCCAGGTCGTCGGAGCGGGCGTCCAGCTCGGCGAAGGTGAGCTGCTGGGCACCGGCCCGGACCGCGATCCGCCCGGGGGTCCGGGCGGCCTGGGCACGGAACGCCTCGGGGGCGGTACGGGCGCGGACCGGGCGGACCGGGCCCGGGGCGGCCCGGTCCAGCTCGGCGCGTTCGGCCGCGTCCAGGAACGCGGCGGTGCGGACACGCCCGCCGGGGTCGGCGGCGAGCGAGGCGAGCAGCCGGGTCAGTCGCGCGGCAAGGGCGCGCGCGGTGACGGGGTCGAAGAGGTCGGTGGAGAACTCCAGGTGGCCGTCGAGCCCGGTGGGCCGGCCCGCGGGGTCGCGGGTCTCCGTGAAGGTGAAGGTGAGGTCGAACTTGCTGATCCCGGTCCGCACGGGCTGCTCGGTCACGGCGAGGCCGTCCAGGACGAGCGCGGTGTCCGCCTGGTTCTGGAGGACGATCATGGTCTGGAAGAGCGGGTGATGGTCCTGCGCCCGGGCCGGGGCGAGGACGTCCACCAGCCGTTCGAACGGCAGGTCCTGGTGGGCGTAGGCGGCCAGGTCGAACGCCCGGACCCGGTCCAGGACTTCGGTGAAGGTGGGGTCGCCGGTCAGGTCGGTGCGCAGGACGAGGGTGTTGACGAAGAAGCCCACCAGATCGTCCAGGGCTTCGTCGGTGCGTCCGGCGACGGCGGTGCCGAGGGGGATGTCCTCCCCGGCGCCGTGCCGCGAGAGCAGGACGGACAGGGCCGCCTGCAGCACCATGAACAGGCTGCATCCCTGGGCGCGGGCCAGCTCGGCGAGCGCCCGGTGCGTGTCCGCGTCCACGGGGAACGTGAAGGCGTCGCCCCGGTAGGTGAGGACGGCGGGGCGCGGCCGGTCCAGGGGCAGGGCGAGCAGTCCGGGGCTGCCGTCCAGCGCGGTGCGCCAGAAGTCCAGCTGGCGGGCGGCCCTGCTGTCCGCGTCGTTCTCGTCGCCGAGGAGGGAGCGCTGCCAGAGGGTGTAGTCGGCGTACTGGACGGGGAGTTCCCGGCGGCCGGGCTCCTCGCCCCGGCTGCGGCGGCGGTAGGCGTCGCCGAGGTCACGGGCGAGGGGGGCCAGCGACCAGCCGTCGCCCGCGATGTGGTGGACGAGGAGGACGAGCACATGGGTCTCGGCGCCGAGGTTGAGCAGCCGGGCCCGGACAGGGAGGTCGGCGGTGACGTCGAAGGCGTGCGCCACCTCGGCGGCAAGCGCCTCGTCCAGGCCGTCCGGACGGATCTCCCGGGGGGCCAGGTCCAGGTCGGCGTGGTCGGCGGCGAGGACGAGCTGGCGCGGGACCCCGCCGGTCTCGGGGAAGACGGTGCGCAGGCTCTCGTGCCGCTCCACGACGTCCATGAGGGCGCGTTCCAGGGCCGGGGCGTCGAGCGGTCCTTCCAGGCGCAGCACCAGCGGCACGTTGTAGGTGGGGCTGGGGCCCTCGAACCGATTGAGGAACCACAGGCGCCGCTGCGCGAAGGACAGCGGCTGCGGCTCCGGCCGGTGCGGCGTGCGCACCAGCGGCGGGGCGGCGGCTCCGGCTTCGTCGAGGGCGGCGGCGAGCGCGGCGGGTGTGGGGTGCTCGAAGACCGCCTTGACCTGGACCTCGACGGCGAGCGCGGCCCGGATGCGGGCGACGAGCCGGGTGGCGAGCAGGGAGTGGCCGCCCAGCGCGAAGAAGTCGTCGTCGGCGCCCACGGCCGGGAGGCCGAGGACATCGGCGACGAGACCGCAGACGATCTCCTCGCGCGCGGTGCGGGCGGCGCGCCCGCGGGCCGCGGCGTGCTGTTCGGGCGCGGGCAGGGCGCGCCGGTCCACCTTGCCGTTGACGGTGAGCGGCAGCGCATCCACCAGGACGAACGCGGAGGGCACCATGTAGGCGGGCAGGGACCGGCCGACGGCTTCGGTGAGGTCGGCCGGATCGGGCCGGAGAGCCCCGGCGGGCACCACGTACGCGACGAGCCTCCGGTCGCCCGGGACGTCCTCGCGTACGAAGGTGAAGGCGTCGGCGACCCCGTCGCAGCAGGCGAGCACGGACTCGATCTCGCCGGGTTCGATGCGGTAGCCGCGCAGCTTGACCTGGCTGTCGGCGCGGGAGACGTAGGCGATCTGCCCGTCCGGGGTCCACTTCACGAGGTCGCCCGTGCGGTACATGCGCCCGCCGTCCGGGTCGAAGGGGTCGGCGACGAACCGGGTGGCGGTCAGGGCGGGCAGGCCGGTGTAGCCCCGGGCGACGCCGCGCCCGGCGAGGTACAGCTCGCCCGTGACTCCCGCCGGGACCGGGCCCAATGAGCCGTCGAGCACGTACAGCCGCATGCCGTCCAGGGGCCGGCCGATGGGCGGCGGGCCCGTCGGCAGGTCGGCGGCCACGTCGTAGCGGGTGGCGAAGGTGGTGGTCTCGGTGGGGCCGTACACGTGCAGGACGCGGACATCGGGCGCGGCGCCCGCGACGCGCTGCATGGCGTCGGGCGAGGCGAGTTCGCCGCCCGCGCAGACGAGGCGGAGTCCGGCGAAGGCACCGGGGTCGGTGTCCGCGAGGACGTTGAGCAGGGCGGTCGTCAGGAAGACGGCGGTCACGCCCTGTTCGCGGACGGCTCGGCGCAGTGTCCCGGCCTCCAGGACGCCTTCCGGTGCGACGACGACCGTGCCGCCGCGCAGGAGTGGCGCCCACATCTCGAAGGTGGACGCGTCGAAGACGTACGCCGAGTGCATGAGGACCGCGTCGGTCGCGCCGTCGTGCCAGGCGGAGTCCTCCGCGAGCGCCGCCACGTCGGCGTGGCTGACCGCGACGCCCTTGGGCAGCCCGGTCGAGCCGGAGGTGAACATGACGTACGCGAGCGAGTCCGGGCCCGGTACGGGGACGGTCCTGCCGGGTGCCGGGGGCGCGCCGCGCAGGACGCGGCCGGTCCGGTCCACGACGAGGACCGGGATGCGGCGGGCGGTCTCGGTCACCCAGGCGGACGCGGCGGCGGGCTCGTCCACGACGAGGACCCGCACGCCCGCCACCTCGGCGACTTGGTCGAGCCGTTCCCTGGGCCAGCGCGCGTCCATCGGCACGTACGCGGCGGCGGCCCGCACCGCGCCGAGGGACGCGGAGACGACGGCCGGTGACCGGGACAGCAGCACGCCGACGCCGGTCTCGGGTCCCGCTCCGAGAGCGGCGAGGGCACGGGCCAGTTCGGCGGAGACGGTGTCGAGTGCGGTGTACGTGAGCGTGGTGCCGCCGCCGGTCACGGCCACGGCGTCCGGGGTGCGGCCCGCCTGTGCGGCGAAGAGCGCGGGCAGAGTGGTGTCCGGTGCGGGGGCGGGCAGTTCGCGGCCGGTGCCCCATCCGGTGGTGCGGGTGCGCTCGTCGGGTGTCAGCAGGTCGTAGTCCGCGAGGGGCCGGGCGGGGTCGGCCACCACCTGTTCCAGCAGCCGGAGCAGGCGCGCCGCCAGGGCCTCGACGGTGACGTGGTCGAAGAGGGCGGTCGCGTACTCGATCCCGGCGGTGAGTCCGCCCCCGCCCCGCTCCTCACCGAAGGCGAAGGTGAGGTCGAATTTGCTCAGGCCGTTGTGGACGAGCCGGTCCTCGACGTCGAGCCCCGGCAGCTCGGGACGTACGGCGTCCTGGTTCTGCAGGACCAGCATGGTCTGGAACAGGGGGTGGTGGTTGCGGGCCCGGACCGGGTTGAGGCTCTCGACGAGCCGCTCGAACGGCACGTCCTGGTGGGCGTATGCGGCCAGGTCGAACTCTCGCACTCGCCGCAGGAGTTCACCGAAGGTGGGGGCGCCGGACAGATCGGTACGCAGGACGAGGGTATTGACGAAGAACCCGACCAGATCCTCCAGGGCCTCGTCCGTGCGGCCCGCGACGGGCGTGCCGAGCGGGATGTCGTCGCCCGCGCCGTGCCGGTGCAGCAGCGTGGCGACGGCCGCCTGGAGCACCATGAACAGCGTGGTGCCGGACTCCCTGGCCACGCGCAGGAGTCCGGCGTGCAGCCCGGGTGGTACGTCGAAGGTGTGGACGTCGCCCGAGGGGTCGGTGGTGACCGGGCGCGGGCGGTCGAGCGGCAGGTCGATGAGCCCGGGCAGTCCGGCGAGCGCGGTGTGCCAGTGGTCCAGCTGCTCGCGCAGCAGGCTTCCCGGGGCGTCCGGGTCGCCCAGGACGGCCTGCTGCCACAGGGTGTAGTCGGCGTACTGGATCCCGTCGCCGGCCTCGGGTTGCCGCCCGGCGAGGCGGGCCCGGTAGGCGTCGCCCAGGTGGCGGGCGAGCGGGGCGAGCGACCAGCCGTCGCCCGCGATGTGGTGCAGGACCAGCACGAGGACGTGGTGGCCGGGCGCGGTGCGCAGCAGTCTGGCCCGCAGCGGCGGCTCGGCGGCCACGTCGAACGGCGCGCCCACGGCGTCCGTGACGGCCGCCTTCAGCCAGGCCGGTGCCGTGCTCTCGACGGGCAGCCGGGGCGCGGCGACCTCGGCGGGCAGCACCAACTGGTGCGGCACGCCGTCGCGTTCGGGGAAGACGGTGCGCAGCGCCTCGTGCCGCTCCACGAGGTCCAGCAGGGCGCCGCGCAGGGCGTCGGTCTCCAGCGGTCCGTCGATGTCGAGCACCAGGGGGATGTGGTACGAGGAGTTGAGCCCGTCGAGCCGGTTCAGGAACCAGAGCCGCTGCTGCGCGTACGACAGGGGCAGCGGGTCCGGCCGCTCTGCCACGGGGCGGACCGGCGGGCGGGACCGCCCCCGGGTGTCCAGGGCCCGTGCGAGTCCGGCGGCGGTCGGGTGCTCGAACAGGGTGCGCACGGCGAGGTCGGCGCCGAGGACCGTGCGGACCCGGCTGACGACGCGCATCGCGAGGAGCGAGTGCCCGCCGAGGTCGAAGAAGCTGTCGTGCGGGCCGACACCGGGGCGGCCCAGCACATCGGCGAAGATCCCGGCGAGCAGGTCCTCGCGGGGGTTCAGCGCGCCGGAGCCCTCGGCGGTGGGCGCGGCCTCCTCCTCGGGCCGGGGCAGGGCGCGCCGGTCCGTCTTGCCGTTGGGCAGGAGCGGCAGGTCGTCCAGGACGACGACCGCGGCGGGCACCATGTAGTGCGGCAGCGCCTGGGCGAGGGCGTCGCGCAGGACGGCCGGGCGCGTCCCCCGGTCCGTGGTGACGGCGTAGGCGACGAGCCTGCGCTCCCCCGGCACGTCCTCCCGGATCACCGCGCAGGCGGCGGTGACGCCGGGGTGGGTGAGCAGAGCGGCCTCGATCTCGCCGGGTTCGATGCGGAAGCCGCGCAGCTTGACCTGGTCGTCGGCGCGGGAGACGTAGTCGAGGAGCCCGGCCGCGTTCCACCGGACCAGGTCGCCGGTGCGGTACATGCGGGCGCCGTCCGGGTCGAAGGGGTCGGCGACGAAGCGGGTGGCGGTCGGCCCGGGCCGGTTCAGGTAGCCGCGGGCGAGGTTGGGGCCCGACAGGTAGAGCTCACCGGTGACGCCGGGCGGCACGGGCCGCAGCCGTTGGTCCAGGACGTAGGCGCGCATGGTGTCGACGGGCCTGCCGATCGGCACCGTCTCGTACGGCGTGTCCGGGGTGTCGGGGACGCGGTGGACGGTCGCGTCGATGGTGGCCTCGGTGGGCCCGTAGAGGTTGTGCACCTCCGTACGCCACAGCGCGGCCGTCTCCTCGGCGAGGGCGCGCGGCAGGGGCTCTCCGCCGCACAGGACGGCGCGCAGGCCCGGCAGGGGCGCGGCGTCGGCCGCCTCGGAGAGGACGAGGGCGAGATGCGAGGGCACGAACTGGGCGACGGTGACACCGAACCGGCTCATCCAGGAGACCAGCGTGTCCGGCTCCGTGTTGGCTCCGGACGGCAGCACGCACACCTCGGCGCCGTGCATGAGGGGCAGCCAGACCTCCCACACGGAGGCGTCGAAACTGGGGGACGTCCTCGCGAGCACCCGGTCCCGCGGCGTGACCGTCAGGTGTCCCGCAAGCCAGGCCATGTGGTTCGCCAGGGCACCGTGGGTGACGACCACTCCCTTGGGGCGGCCGGTGGACCCGGAGGTGTAGATGACGTACGCGGGATCCGCCGGGCGGGGTGTGTACGGGAGCTGCGTGGCGGGGTGCGCGGGCGGCTGGAGCGGTGCGTCGAGGGCGAGTCGCGGGATGTCGCCGGTGGGCACGTCGTCGCCGGCGGTGAGGACCAGGGCGGGGCGCGCGTCGTCCAGCATGTGGCGGATGCGGGCGTGCGGGTAGGCGGGGTCGACCGGCAGGTACGCGGCGCCCGACCGCAGCACGGCCAGCATCGCCACGACGGTGTGCGCGGAGGGCGGCGCGGCGATGGCGACCGTGGTCTCCCGGCCGGCACCGCGCTCGTGCAGCACGTGGGCGAGGGCGTCGGCCCGGGCGTCGAGTTCGGCGTAGGTGAGGTGGGTGCGCTCGTCGCGCACGGCGACGGCCTCCGGCGTACGCAGGGCCTGTTCCCGGACCGCTGCGGGGGCGGTGAGCACCGGCAGGGGCCGGGGTGCGCCGAGACCCCGCGCGAGGAGGTCGTTCCGCTCGGCCGGCGTCAGGGGGTCCAGTTCGCCGATGGGGCGGCCCGGTTCGGTGACGGCCTGGGTGAGGACGTGGGCGAAGCGGGCGCAGAGGGCGCGGGCGGTGGCGGCGTCGAAGAGGTCGGTGGCGTACTCCAGGTAGCCGCCGATGCCCCCGGCGGCCTCCCCGGCCTCCGGCTCGCCGGTGGTCTCGGTCAGCGAGAAGGTGAGGTCGAACTTGCTGCCGCCGTGGTGCCGGGACCGGTCGCGGACGGTGATGCCGGGCAGCTCCGGCTCGGCCCGGTCCTGGTTCTGGAGGACCAGCATCGTCTGGAAGAGGGGGTGGTGGTCGCCGGACCGCTCCGGGTTGACGGCCTCCACGACCCGTTCGAAGGGCAGGTCGCTGTGGCCGAAGGCGGCTATGTCGGACTGCTTGACCCGGTCGAGGAGTTCACGGAACGTCGGCTCGCCGGAGAGGTCGGTGCGCAGGACGACGGTGTTGACGAAGAAGCCGACCAGTTCGTCCAGCACCTCGTCGGTGCGCCCGGCCACCGCGGTGCCCAGCGGGATATCGCTGCCCGCACCGTGGGCGCCGAGCGTCACGGCGAGGGCCGCCTGGAGCACCATGAACGGCGTGCACCCGGCGGTACGGGCGAGCCGGACGAGCGCGGTGTGCGCCGGGGCGGGCAGGTCGAAGGGGACGGACGCGCCCCGGTGGCTGGGCACGGCGGGGCGGGGCCGGTCGAGGGGCAGGTCGAGCAGGCCGGGGGCGCCGCGCAGCGCCTCCTGCCAGAAGGCGGTCTGCCGGGCGGCGAGGCTGTCCGGATCGCCGTCGTCGCCGAGCAGTCGGCGCTGCCAGAGGGTGTAGTCGGCGTACTGCACGCGCAGCGGCGCCCAGTCGGGGGCACCCGCGCCCCGGGACCTGGACAGGTAGGCGGCGGAGAGGTCGCGGCAGAGCGGGGCGAGGGACCAGCCGTCGGCGACGATGTGGTGCAGCACGAGGACCAGGACGTGCCGGGCGGGCCCGCGCCGGAGCAGGTGGGCACGGACGGCGGGGTCCCGGCTCAGGTCGAACGGGGCGGTGCTCAGGCGGCGTATCGTTTCCGCCTCCCAGGCGTCGGCGTCCCCGTCCGCCGGGGGGTGTGCGACGTGGAGGGGGACGAGCGAAGCGGCGGCGTCCGCGTCGGTGATCCGCTGGCGGGCGACGCCGTCGTGCTCGGCGAACACGGTGCGCAGGCTCTCGTGCCGGACGGCGACATCGGCCAGGGCGCGGCGCAGCGCCTCGGCGTCCAGGGGGCCGTCGAGCTCCAGGACGAGCGGGACGTTGTAGGTGTCGCCGGGCGCCTCGGACCGGTTGAGGAACCAGAGGCGCTGCTGCGCGAAGGACAGCGGCAGCACCTCGGGCCGGGGCTGCGGTACGAGGACGGGCCGGGCGGCGCCCGCGGTGTCCAGGGCGGCGGTCAGGGAGGCGACCGTGGGGTGGTCGAAGAGGGTGGCGAGGGCGAGTTCGACGCCGAGGGCGGCCCTGACCCGGCCGGCGAGGCGGGTGGCGAGCAGCGAGTGGCCGCCCAGGGCGAAGAAGCTGTCGTCCACCCCGACCGCGCGGACGCCCAGCACGTCCGCGAACAGCCCGGCGAGTACCTCCTCGTACGCGGTGCGCGGCGCCCGTCCGGTGCCGGTGGCGGTCCGGGGCGCGGGCAGGGCGCGGCGGTCGACCTTGCCGTTGGGGTTGAGGGGCAGGGCGTCGAGGACGACGAAGGCGGACGGCACCATGTACGCGGGCAGCGTGCGCCCGACCCGGCGGGCCAGCGCGACGGTGTCCGCGCGGGCTCCGGGCGCGGGCACCACGTAGGCGACGAGCCTGGGGTCGCCGGGGGTGTCCTCGCGGACGACGACGCAGGCGCCGCGCACGTCCGGGTCGGTGAGCAGGGCGTGCTCGGTCTCGGCCGGTTCGATGCGGAAGCCGCGCAGCTTGACCTGGCCGTCGGCGCGCCCGACGTACTCGATGTCGCCGGCGCCGGTCCAGCGCGCGAGGTCGCCGGTGCGGTACATCCGGCTGCCGGGCGGGCCGTACGGGTCGGCGACGAAGCGGGTGGCGGTGAGCGCGGTGCGGCCCTGGTAGCCGCGGGCGACGCCGTGCCCGCTCACGTAGAGCTCCCCCACCACGCCGGGCGGCACCAGGTTCAGGGCGCCGTCGAGGACGTACAGGCCCATCCCGTCCAGCGGGCGGCCGATGGGCGGCGCACCGGGCGTTCCGGCGGTGATGGGGTGCCGGGTGGCGAAGGTGGTGGTCTCGGTGGGGCCGTACACGTGCAGGACGCTCGTGCGCGGTGAGGCGGCGGCCACGCGCTGCATGAGGCCGGGGGTCGCGGCCTCGCCCCCGGCGGCGACCAGGCGCAGTCCCGCGAAGACCGCGGGGTCCGCCTCGGCCATCACGTTGAACAGGGCGGTCGTGAGGAACAGCGCGGTGACGCCGTGCCGTTCGACCGCCTCCCGGACGGTGCGCCCCTCCAGGACGCCGCCGGGGGCGACGACCACCCGGCCGCCGTTCAGGAGCGGCACCCAGAGCTCGAAGGTGGAGGCGTCGAAGACGTACGCGGAGTGCATGAGGACCGCGCCGGACACCCCGTCGGTCCAGGCGCTGTCGGCGGCGAGGGCCAGCACGTCGGCGTGGGTGACGCCGACACCTTTGGGCAGTCCGGTGGAGCCGGAGGTGAACATGACGTACGCGAGCCGGTCGGGTCTGCTGATCCGGGGCAGCGCTCCGGGCCGTTCCGGCGCTCCGTCGAGCACCCGGCCGCAGCGGTCCACGACGAGGAGCGGCAGACGGGCAGCGGCCTCCCGGAGCCAGGGTTCGCGGGCGGTCCGCTCGTCGGCGATCAGGGCGCGCACGCGGGCCGACCCGGCGACCCGGCCGAGCCGTTCGGCGGGCCAGGCCGCGTCCATCGGGACGTAGGCGGCGCCTGCGGCGACGGTCGCGAGGGTGGCGGCCGGGACCGCGGCCGAGCGCCCCAGGAGCACCCCGACGCCGTCCTCGGCGCCGATGCCCCAGCCGGTCAGCGCGCCCGCCAGGTCATCGGCCACCCGGTCGAGTTGCCGGTAGGAGAGGGTGTGCGCCCCGTCCTCGACGGCGGGGGCGTCCGGGGTCCGGCGTACCTGGTCCCGGAACGCCTCCGGCAGGGTTCGCGCGACGGCCGGCTCGGGCAGGGCGGTGCCGAGTCCCTGGGCGCGCAGGGCGGTGCCGGTGGCCTTGTCCACGAGCGGCAGGTCGCCCAGGGGCGAGCCGGGGTCGGCGGCCGCCAGGGCGGAGACGAAGGACACGACGGCCTGCTCGTGCAGCCGCACGTCCTCGGGGTGGTAGAGGTCGGGGCGGGCGTCGAACCCGATCAACGGCCCCTTGCCTTCGGCCCGTTCGGAGACGAAGAGCGACACGTCGTCCACCGGGCCGACCGACAGCACCCGGGAGGGCGCGGGGATTCCGGCGAAGTCCCGGTCGTAGTCGTAGCCCATGATGTTGACGACGATGCCGGTGAGGCGGGCCGCGTCGTCGCCCGGGTTCAGTTCGCGGGCGAGTTGTTCGCGGGAGAAGCGCCGACGGCGCAGGGCCCCGCGCATCTCGGCCGCGGCCTCGCGGACGAGGTCGCCGACGGACATGGCGTCGGTGGGCGTCAGGCGCAGCGGCAGGATGTTGGCGGTCATGCCGACGATGTGCCGCAGCCCGCCGTGCCGGCCGTTGGAGGCGAGGCCCACGGTGACCTCGCGGGTGCCGGTGACCCGGGCGGTGTACGCGGCGACCGCGGCGACCAGGACGGCGCTCCACGTGGTGCGGTGGGCGGCGGCGAGCCGGCGCAGGTCCTCGAAGACCTCGGCGGACAGGGACTCGCCGGTGTGGAGCCGTATGCCGGAGGTGGCCGGTGCCTGGTCCGCCGGTGCGGGGAGGTCGGTGCGGCGGCGGATGAGGGTCCGGCCGCTGTGCGTGCCGTCGTCCCCGGTGGTGTCGGGGGCCTGCTCCGCGAACCTGGCGGTCCAGTAGGCGCGGTCGGCCTCGTGGCGGCCGGATTCGCGGTAGGCCGTCTCGTCGGCGACGAGTTCGCGCAGGGGCGCTGCGGGCAGCGTGATCCCGGCGAGGTCCTCGCCCCGCACCGCGCGTCCGTAGAGGTCGGCCACGACGCGGGTGAAGACGGCGCCACCGAGGCCGTCGACGGCTATGTGGTGGAAGCGGACGTACCAGTAGGACAGCCCGGCACCGGCGCGGAGCAGGGCCAGGTGGTGGCGGGGGCGGTGCGGGGTGTCCGGCGTGGCCATGTCCGTCGCCAGGTAGCGCTCGACCTCGGCGGCGGGGTCGGCGGCCCCGGACACGTCCACGATCCGGAGCCGACGGGCGCCCGGCTCGCGGACGACGCGCTGCAGGAGGGTGTCGCCCTCCGTGACGAACTCCAGGTTCATGCTGTCGCACAGCTCGCAGGCCCGGTCGACGGCGGCGGCGAATAGCGCCTCGTCCAAGTCGCCCCGGATCTCGAAGCATTCACCGATGTTGTATTTCGGGCTGTCGGGGTCGACGAGTTGCCCATACCAGACGCCCTGCTGGGCTGCGGTCGTCCCGAAGAACTCTTCGGGAGCGGATTCCGGGGATACAGAGCCGTTTTCGCGCATGCCGGGACACACCTTCGGGGAGAGCTTGCGGGGGACGAAGAGGGCAGGACGAAGCCGGCCGTGCCGGTGCGGCACTCATGACCGACAACGGGCGGGTAAATACGAGGAGTACGTCACCGGCCCCGGCATCGGGCACCACGGGACCGGCTTCCCGTTGCGGAAACCGGGCGTGAGCTCGCTTATCGAGGACAGGTCGACGCGCGGTCCTTCAATGCGGCACACAGCCCATCAACGCAGTACATCGATGAGGAAATAAAGCCGCGTGACAGCGGAATGAACATTTCTCGCCGGAACGCGATCGATCGTCATCCCGGGCTGATCGAATGTGCCCGCACGGGAACGACATCGATCGAATGAGACGCGCGGGCCTGCGAACCAGGGCGGCCCACAGGCCCGCGCGCCGCCCTACCCGGCGTCGGCCTCCATCGCCCGCACCAGGCCCGCGGGCCGCATGTCCGTCCACGCGGCCTCGATCGCGGCGAGACACTCCTGTCGCGAACCCTCGGGACCGCCGACGCTCCAGCCCCCCGGAACCTCGATGTGCGCCGGCCAGAGCGAATACTGGCCCTCGCCGTTCACCAGCGTCACGAACCGACCCGACTCGTCATCGAAAGGATTGGTCACGACCGTCCCCCCACTTGTTTTCCTACATGCCACCGCATGTTCTTCAGATACACCCGGGCCCGCCGCGCGGATTCCCCGCTCCCCCGCCACCGGACCGCCCGCCCCCTGTCGCGCAAGTACGGCCGCATGGGCGGAGATACGTTACGCCTCGGGATACCGGTGTGACGCCGATGGCCGGCCGGTCGTCCGGCTTCGCCCGTTCACGCCAATCACCATAGAGGACCACCGACAGCACCAGAGGCGAATTCGGTCCATTACTTATCAGCCCGTACGACGGCGGCGCGCGGAAAGGCCGGCCGGAGACATATGCCAAGCCCACTCCTCCGGAAACTTTCAGCCACCCGATGTCCCGATTGTGCTCATTTCACTAAATACGACCCGCGCACATTCGGATAACCGCCGGCGTACACTCCCCCCTGCACGGGCACGCACCGAACACACCGCGCTCCCGTGCGCCGGGTGCGCGCCCCATTCGAAATCAATGGCCATTTCCCTCACTCCGTGTAGTTTTCCGGGTTCGGCGCCGACGGCCACCGCCGGGGGCGGTCGGCCCCGCATGCGATACGCATGCCGGGTGACCGAAGTGACCCCGCCCGCGACCGTGCGCGCGTTCATCGCCCTCGCTCCGCCCGACCCGGCGAAGGACGAACTGGCCCAGGAACTGCGGCCCGCCTACGCGACGCATCCCCCGGTGCGGTGGAACCGGATGGAGGACTGACGCATCACCCTGGCGTTCCTGGGCGCACTCCAGGTGGACAGCGTTCCGCTGCCGTGTCCGCCGCGCGCCGCTCTCGCCGCGTCCCAGCCCCCTCCGCGCCTGGCTCTGCACGGCAGCGGCACGTTCGACGGGCTGGCGTGGAGCGGGGTCGACGGCGACCTCGACGCACTGCACCGGCTCGCCGGCGGCGTACGGGCTGTGGTCCGGAACCACGGGATCGCCCTGAAGGACCGGCCGCTGCGCCCCCATCTGACCCTCGCCCGGGTGCGCCGGGGCGACCACACGCCGGCCGGGGAGATCGCCGCGCTGCTCCCGGAGTTCCGGGGCCGCACGTGGCCCGCCGAGCGCCTGCACCTGGTGGGCAGCCACGCGGAGAGCCGCCCGGGACAGCTCCACCACCGCGACATCGCGGCGTGGCCGCTCGGCACGGCCTCCGCCGCCGCGGTGCCGCCCGCACACCCCTGAGGGCGGGCCCGCCGGGGTTGCTGGCCTGACCGGAGTGGGGCGCGGCTCCGTGTGCTGGTGAGGTTCGGGGGTACTGTCCCCACCAGCGCAGGCCACGCGCTCGCTTCGCCGCGGCGCCGGCCGAAGCACACCGTCCGTGCCGACCACGAAGGTGAACGGTTCGGTCAGCTCTGCTGCCGATCGCTCAGTGATCCAACCGTCGAAGTCAGCCGCCGAGCGGATCGGGCACCCGCCGCTGCCAGGTCGGACCGCAGCCTTCAGCTCCACCGGCCCGACGTATCGGCAACTCCGCCCCCTCGCACTCACAGCAGCCAACCTGAAGCACTTCCGACACACGCCCTAGCGCCGATCCCGGTCAACGTGCTCAGCCCGAGCGCCACGCGGATCCCCAGCCTGCTCAACGCCGCAGGGGCCGCCGCCGACCAGATCGCCGAGGCCACCCTCTTCCTGGCATCCGACGCCTCGTCGTTCGTCAACGGCGCCGAACTCTTCGCCGACGGCGGCTACACCCGCACCTGAACAGCAGGCGGTGGCCGGCGGCTTTCGGTCGCAGTGGCGGGGGCGGCCACGCCATCGTCCTGCCCGGGTATACGGCAGCCCATCGCGTGAGCAGCCTGCTTCCTGTCCGGCGCGGGTGTTCGGAGGGCCTCCACGCTCAAGCGGAGGTCCGCTGCGCCGATGCCGGTGGAGTGACGGACAAGACTTCGCTCGCGTACACCTCGGCCTTGCCTCGGGTGAGCCAGTCCGTGCGGGCGCACGTCATGAGGTCGTACCAGCGCAGGCTCTCAGCACGGTGAGGGTCCACAGGGCCATCAGGGGAGCGAAGGCGACGACGAGCAGGCGAGTGCGCAGACGTTCGTTGCCGGGCCGGACCGTGAGGTAGCGCAGGCAGCGGAGATAGCCGAGGACGATCGCGATGAGGAGCACGATGGTCAGGGAGTCCGTCCTGTCGGCCGGTTGCAGGAACAGGAACCAGACGAGAGCGGCGGCGGTGGTGAGGGTGATGTACCAATTGCACACCTGGTGCCAGAAGGCGTAGCCGCTGATCGGCAGGTACCGGATGCGCCAGAAGGAGCGGATGGCGGAGCCTCTCATCCAGCGGACTTGCTGGCGGATGTGGTGGCTGAGGTTCTGCGGCATGGTGGCGTGGGCATACGCGGTGGGCTGCTGGACAGTTCTGCCGCGGAGTTTGGCCAGGAGCGTCAGCAAGGAGTCGTCGGAGAAGGTGACGGGGCGGCCCATGAAGGTTTCGTCGCGGTAGGCGTGCGCGTGGTCGCGCAGGACATCCGCTCGGTAGGAGGCACGGTAGGAGGCACATGAGCCGGTGTTGCCGACAACGGCTCCCAGAAGGGATTGCGCGGAGCGTTAGGTGAGCTGCCAGGTGACCGCGTATCGGGAGATGCCCGATAAGGGGGCTCGGCGTAGGCGAGCAGTGTCTGCCACAGAAGCCATGTGCAGGTGTGGGTGTACAGGAGCACGAAGAGAAGCCGCCCTCCTGCGCTGAGGGCGGCGAACGCCTCCACACGACGGAGGGCGAAGTAGCCGAGCAAGGCGACCGTGACCGTGAGGGCGGCCAGGACGCGGCAGTGGCGGGCCGACGTTGCGCTCACACCGGTCACGGCATGCCTCTCCGGAGAGGGACACGGCTGGAGGAATCGGCGGCTCGGGCCGCTCGGACACCCGTCATGAACCGACAGGACGGTGACGGCGCCAGGTGAGCCGGAGCAGTATCACCCCGGTCAAAACGATCGCGGCAGCCGCCGCGAGCAACCACATCTCAGCAATCACCATCCCGAAGACGGTGACTGCGGCACCTGTTCCCGTGTTCGCCAGATGTCCCTCGGACACGCGTGCTCCTTCATTTGCTTGTGTACTGGTTGCGTCGGTCCGCCCCGGCGTCCGCGATGCCGACGTGCCGGGCCCTTCCCTCACTGGCCGGCAGTACTGACCGCCTTCAGCACTCTTTTCGTTCACCTGGTGCAGCGGCTCGGGTCGCCATGCGCTCCGCTCCTGGGTTTCACAATCCATCGAGCACGGCTTCGGAAGGGATTCGGTTGACCGCTACCACCGCGATACCGCCGGCTCTTCAAGAGGCATCGGTACCTTCCTCGGCCCGTACGCTCAGCCCGGCGACGCCGGTGCGGTTGGTCGCTGGTGGGTCGGGGCGAGGACCTCGGTTGTGGCCGGCACCCAGCCGAGGTCCCGGTCGAGGTGCCGGGTGTGGACGATCACCAAGTCCCAGTCGTGGGCTGCCGGATCGGTGATGGCGGTCAGGG
Source organism: Streptomyces sp. NPDC001515 (assembly GCF_053597115.1). Taxonomy (NCBI): domain Bacteria; kingdom Bacillati; phylum Actinomycetota; class Actinomycetes; order Kitasatosporales; family Streptomycetaceae; genus Streptomyces; species Streptomyces sp. NPDC001515. The sequence continues at coordinate 141,189 of NZ_JBSFHN010000020.1, read as the reverse complement.
TGGGGGCGGCGCACGCCAGAGTTGGCACGAAGGGGTCCGCGTACTCGACCGAGGCACCCTGAGTGGTGAGGAGTTCAATGATCGGCAACGCGGGGCTGTCCCGCACATCGGCGATGCCGGGCTTGTAGCTGACGCCGAGCAGCAGCACCCGCGCCGGGGAACCGGCTTCGCGGGCTGCGAGCAGCGCCAACGCGCGGGCGGCGACGGTGCCTGGCCGGGCGGCGACGGCGGCCATCGCGGCATCGATCACGGGCGTGGGCGAATGCCGTCCGGCCAGTTGCCAGCGCAGGTAGTGCGGGTCGCAGAGGATGCAGTGCCCGCCCACGCCCGGTCCAGGGTAGAACGGCATGAAACCGAACGGCTTGGTGGCCGCCGCCCCGATCACCGCAAGCGGTTCCACCCCCAGAGACAGGCAGCTGTCGGCAAGCTCGTTCGCCAGAGCGACGCTGACCGCACGGAAGGTGTTCTCCCACAGCTTGGCCATCTCAGCGGTCTCCGGGCTGTCGACGGGGCCCATGCATCGCGAGGAGGGACGACGAGTGCGCCGGCTCCCCGCCGCCGCAGGTCAGCAGGCGTTGTTCGCCATCGTCGCAATGGCGGCGAACTGCGCGGTCTCACTGGTGTAGGTCGATCCGGTCAGATCGCCGAGGACATCGACATCGGTGAAACCGGCATCCTTCAACTCGCTGATCAGCCCCTCCGGGGTGAAGTATCGAACCCAGTTGAAGAAAGTTCTCTTCCTCTCGGCCTCGAAGATTTCGTACTTGTCCAGCGATACGTACTCGCGCTCGTACTGGTAGGTGTTGTGGAACCCGAAGTAGGGACGGCCGGACCAGAATCCGTTCATGAGGGACGGTGCGTAGGTCGCCTGCTCCCGCACGTGAGCGAACGCGGATGCGGAGTCGACGTCGAAAACGAAGGAACCACCGGCGGCGAGATGCTCGCGGACTGTACGCAGTAGCGCCTGCCGACCGTTCGGCGGCAGCGCGCAGTAGTCACGCATAACCAGGATGATCAGGTCGTATCGAGTGTCGTCACGGTAGGTGAGGTAGTCCTGGAGCAGGTAGCGGACGGCAAGCCCTTCAGCGCGGGCCAATGCAGTGGCGTGGTCGATCGAGCGGGAGGAGAGGTCCAGTCCGGTGACGGACGCGCCAGCACGGGCGAGGCGCGTGGTGTAGAGACCGGGGCCACAACCGAAATCCGCGACCCGCAGGCCCGCGCGGACACTGAAGCGGTCGATGATCCAGTCCACAACCTGTTCCAGATACTCCACCCGGTAGGAGGACAGGTCGACGTGCGGGTTGAGGTGAGCGGCAAGCATCTGCGCGGAAATATGCGGATCGGTCCACAGGTCAGGGGTAGTCACCTTCGCGTAGAGGGCGGGGCGGGCGTTGATGGCTGACAGCTCTTCGAACATGAGGCACTTCCGTGTTCTGTGATGTTGCAGAATGCCGGCGTGCCACACAGCAGGAGTCGACTCCCGCGCCACTGCCGCGGGAGTACAGGATGTTCGCGGAGGGGCCTGTGCCGAGGAGGGCGCAGGGGCGCCTGCTGGTTACGGCATGCCGAAGGAAGCAGCGGGCCGGGAACTGGAGCGTGCCGCATCGGACACGCGCCGGCCTGCCGGGGCATGGGAACTTCAAGCCTACTGGCGCATGACAGAAACCATAGGCAATGCATTCGTCTCACGGCAAACGACCATGCGCGCGCCGCAGGCGTACGGGGGAGGCTGGGGTACACGGCCAGCTGATGGCTTCGGGACTACCTTGGCCAGCCAGGCGTACCTGTCGTCAAACGATGGCGAGCTCTCGCGGTCAGCCCGTCGCCGGAGCCGAGCGGGGCATCGTCACCACAGCCAGACGTTGGAGTGCCGCACCGGGACAGAGCGCGGCCGTCACGCCGTGCGGCCTCATTGCCGAGCCGACTCTGCCGGGAAAGGGGCCAGCGCGACTGTTCTGCGACGAGGCGGCGCTTCGTAGCCTCCCCGCTGCGCAGGCGCTGCCTGTGCAGCTGTCTTTTCGGTGTCCAAAGCCGTTTCCAGACCGGCTGCCACCCCGCTTCGGCCTCCGGCTTCTGGGCCTCGTCGAGGGCGGCAGCCATCACCCGGGGCCTCGCGGGTGATGGCGAGAGCGTTGTCGAGGCTGGGCTGTTCGTCCGAGGTACTCATGTAACGCCTTTTGAACTCCGTTCCGGCGCCTGCTGTCGGTGCTGGGCGGCAAGAGCGCCGGCGGCGAGACGGGCCCGCTCGTAGGTATCGCCGTGCGGTGGCGGTTCGTGGGCGCGGCACGGGCCGGCCTTCGGTGCCGCGGGTAGAGAGCGTGCCGGTCGGCGGGCATCACCCGGCCGCGCCCGACGAGGGCGGGTGTAGTCGTCGACGACCGTCTGCACGAACTGGTCGTCCAGGCCGGGCTGGTGTGGTCGTCGCGCAGGGCTCAGGGGTGACGGCGCTTCGACAAGGCGGTGGTGGTGTACGAAAGCGCGTTGCGCATCACGTGGACGACGGCGATGGTGTCCACGGCCGCCAGCACTATGGCGACCACCGGTCCCACGCCCCCGGACCGCCACCTCGCGAAGTGAGAACCGCTGAAGACCGTGAGGTATGCCGACGCCGTAACGAGCGGCTGGCGGAGTCGCGCATGACGGTTTGGCCCTGCGCGCGGTACCCGTCGGCCCCAATGTCGGGGTGTGTCGGGCGTCCGGAGCGGCGTTCGGCCTCGACGAGGGTCGTTGTAGCGGAGTCGGGTCGGTCTATGTGCCGGACGGGGGCCTGTGTGGCCGCAGGAGTCCCTCTGAGTGATCAGGTCGGTAGTTGTTGGGCCGCGCGGTGGTCGTGCGTCGGGATGATCGCGACCCGGTCCTTGACGGCGTGCAAGCGGTGCAGCGTGCGGAAGGTCTCGTGGCGGTCTTCGTCGGCGAGCTTGCCGGGGTAGCCGGCCTTTTGCCGAATGAGGTCGATCTGGTCGGTGTGCCAGGCGGCGTCGCCGGCGAGCAGCACCCAGCCCCCTGCTGTGTGCGCCAGAACTCCCACGCTGCCAGGGGTGTGACCCGCGAGGTCGACGAGTACGACGGAACCGTCGCCGAAGAGGTCGTGGCTGGCGGAAAAAGTGAGGATCGGCGGGCCGTCCAGTTCGTACGGGACGATGCCCCGGCCGCGCAGGGCCTCGCGGACACCACCCACGGGCGCGATCGAGCCTTGCATGACCCAGTCGTGTTCGCGACGGTGCAGATGGACCGGCAGTTCGGGGAGATCGAGGAGTCCGCATACGTGGTCCCAATGCGCGTGCGTCGGCAGCGCGAAATCCACGCCGGAAGCCGGCCGCTCGTGGAGCGCGGTAACGGTGGCGACGGTGTCCGCCGGGGGACGCACCGCGACCCGCAGGAACCGTGGTAGCTCCGCGACGGCGCGACGGTCGACATCCAGGCAGACACTCGGATCCACGATGAACGTCGACTCCGGGTGAGTGATCACGAACGACTGCAGCGAGTTCGCGATGCGCCGGGGTTGCCGCAGCCCCTCCACGATGAGTGCGGTGGGCACGGATCGTGGCACCTGTCTCAGTGCGGACACGGTGACCGACACGGTTGTTTTCGGTAGCCCCGCGTCGGTCAAGCTGCGCAGAAACCGCTGATCGGGGCGGCGGGGACGGACAAAACCCGTGGCTAGGCTTGCGACCGCGCCACAGCATGCGGCCAGCGTCGGTGATCTCACAGCGTCGGACATGACAGCCCTGTCCCTCTCGCGATCGGGTGGTGGGTTCGATGACGGGACGGTATAACTTCAGGCCGACCTGAAGTAAAGGGGTGTCATGGCCGCAGTGGAGTTGAAAATCGGCGGTGCGGCTGCCGTGCTCGGGGTGGCGACCCATGTCCTGCGACACTGGGAGGACATCGGACTACTCAACCCGCGTCGGCTGCCCTCCGGACATCGTGTCTACGACGACCAGACCGTCGGCCGGGCCCGCCTCATCCAAATGAGCCAGCGGGCCGGGCTGTCGCTCGCTGAAATCCGTGAACTTGCCACGGGGGAAAGGGCAGACCGCATCGTCCTGGTCAACACGAAGCGCGCTCGGATCGCCGAACACATCTCGAACCTCGAACTGGCTGACCGGTTCCTGGCCCACCTCGTGCACTGCGTACACCCGGTCATTTCCGACTGTCCGGAGTGTTCCGCCCTGGTGGAGCGGGGCGCGCGGTCAGCGATCACTCGGTGATCCGACACGAGAACGCGTTCAGCACAGCCGTGGTGAACCGGGGCACCACGCTGACGTGGGCCGGGGGCGGGGGTGCAGGCGGGCAGGACCTCACCGGTCTCGGTCACTGCGGAACCGGGTACTGAGGTGGGCGGATCCGTCTGACGGCAGGCCCGCAGAGCAACGCCGTACGGGGGTACGTTGCGCTCTGCGGGCCTGAATCGCTCGGCCTCCCAACGCACCTGGCCCGGATCGACGCTCGGGCCGGCTTCGGACAGGATCCGGCGATCGGAACGGTCAGCTCCCCGGGCTGGCTCGGCCCGGCGCGGCGGAGGTGCCCAGACCGGGCCGCAGGTCAGCTGAAGAAGTGCCAGTTGCCCTTGATGGACAGCGGGTAGCCGCTGTCTGCGCGGTCGGCGTCGAGGTCGTAGCGGACGTACTGGTCGTCCTTGAAGAGGTAGACCTTGTTGCGGTTGGTGGCGTGAGGGGCGGCGGCGTCGATGCCGCGGTTGAAGGAGTCCGGCAGGCCGGACCAGTTGCCCTCGATGCTCTTGGGGCCGAGGACGAGCTTGTCCTCGGGGACGTTGTAGCGGACGTACTCGCCGTCCTTGAAGAACCAGACGATTTCGTCGTCGGTGGGGTGGTTGACCGCCGCGTCGATGCCCTGCTGGAACGCGACCGGCAGGCTCGCCCATCCCTCCGCGATGCTCTTCGGGTACCCGGGTGCGGCCGCGTCGGCCTCCAGGTCGTAGCGAACGTACTGGTCGTCCTTGAACAGGTAGCCCACGGTCGGCTGGTCGTGGCGGTTGAGCGCGGCGTCGATGCCCCGGGTGAAGGAGTCGGGGAGCCCGTCCCAGTGACCCGCGATCGGCTTCGCCACGCCCACGCCCTTGTCGGCCTTCAGGTCGTAGCGCACGTACTGGGTGTCCTTGAGGAACCAGGCGATGTTCCCCTCGTCCCTCGACCGCAGAACCGCGTCGATCCGGCGGTAGAAACTCTCCTGCAACTCGGTAGCCATGCGTAACCTCCTGGAGTGGTGGGTGATGATTGGGCGGGGCCGCTGCCAGGTACCCCAAGCGGGGCGCCCCGGCTGTGGCAGCGGCCCGTCTGCGCCCACTCTGCTCCCCCTCAGAGGCATGTAGGTGCAGGTCACACGAAGGAATGACCGCATTCCAGCCGCGTCGAACCCTCGCCGCCACACGCACCGTCAAGCACCCCGCACACCCCCACGAGAACCCGGTTCATACCCGCCGGAACGGCACTTTCAGTAACCGACTCCGGGGGGGGCTCTCGCCGGGCACGTACCGGCGAGACCAGACCGGGGTGGGGTCCGGGCCACACGGGCAGAGCCCGGGACCGGTACGGCGCGACAAATCCGGACCGACCGTCTCCCCTGCCGGGTTCGCCGGAACCGACATCGATCACGCCCGCTTCGGGGGCGCGCATCCGGTACTCACAGGCACCGGGCGGAACACCGGTCCACTCGCCCGGTTTGCCACGCCAACTCGGCTGGATCAGTGCGCAAAGCATGTGAACAGAAGGGGAAAGCTCGTACTACACCACGTCGTTCCGTCACCGGCGACGTGCAGCCTCTGTCGGGAAGCGTCGGCCGGTAACCCGCAGTCAACCGCCACCACCAACCCGGTGAACCCGTGCGGCCCCAGCCCTAAGCGACCGTGAGGACGATCTTGCCCTGGATGTGGCCGCAGGCGGCACGTTCGTGCGCTGCCCGGGCGTCCGCGAGCGGGAACACGCTGTCGACCGCGAGACGGATCGTGCCCGTGTCCAGCAGACGTCCGGCGGTTGCGAGCTGCGCTCCGTCGGAGCGGACCTGGGGGCCTGAGACGCTGACGCCCAGTCTCGCAGTCTCCGCCTCGTCGTACTCGCCGAAGAACACGGGGAAGAGGGCACCGCCGCCCTTGAGCGTGCGCAGGAAGCGGCTGCTGTCCCGGCCGCCGACGGCGTCGAGCACGAGGTCGATTCCGGTGACGAGTTCCTCCGGACGCTGTTGCGTCACTTCCCGACACGCGAGGCACTGCTCGACGCCTTGCTCCGCACGAGCTTCGACGGGCTGACGGCGAGGGCGGGCGAACTGGGGGCCTCGACCGCACCGGAGGACGCCCTGGTGACATGGCTGCGCGACTGCGTCGCGGTGGCCTACGAGTACCGGGGGGATGACGGAACTGATGGCGGCCGGGATCGAGGACCCCGAGTCCGCGCTCCACACCTCGTGCGTCACCATGCGCGCGGCCGGCGCCGATCTCCTCGCCCGCGCCCAAGCCGGCGGCGGGGCGCGGACCGACGTCGACGGCACCGATTGGTTCGCGCTGGTGGCGGCGCTCGCCTGGCTCGGGGACCAGCCCTCGTTCACCCCACGCGCCGACCACCTTCTCGACATCGTGGCGGGTGCCATTCCGACGAGGTGACGAGCGCGGGGGCGACGAGGAGCGCGGCCGGCCCGTGGACCTCCAAGAAGTGGCGCCACCAGGGGGAACCGACCGCGGTGACCGCCGACGAGGCCCTGGCCTGCTCACTCAAGCGGGAGCAGGACCAGTTCATCGGTGCCCGTGGTGGCACCGATCGATGGCGGTTCCTCGTCGCGGCTACTTGGGCATCAGAACGGTGTCGACGATGTACACGTGGGCGTTGGCGGTCTTGACGTTGCCGCAGACCACGTTGGAGGTGTCGTTGACCTTGTAGGTCTCGCCGGAACCCTTCGTGGTGACCGTGCCCTTCTCCAGGGTCTGGAAGGAGCCGTTCTCCAACTGCTTCGGGGTGAGCTTCTGGCCCACGACGTGGTAGGTGAGGATCTTCGTCAGGGTGGCCTTGTCGGCGAGGACCTTGTCGAGGTCGGCCTTCGGGATCTTGGCGAAGGCGTCGTTGGTCGGTGCGAAAACGGTGATGTCCTTGGCATTGTTCAGGGTGTCGACCAGGCCCGCCTGCTTGACCGCGGCGACCAGGGTGGACAGGGCCGGGTTGTTCGAGGCTGCGGTGGCGACCGGGTCCTTGGCCATGCCGTCGAACGAGCCCGCGCCCTCCTTGGGCACGCCCGCGCACGCCGGGCCGAAGGGCTGGTCACCGGCCATCGAGTCGCTCGCGGGGGCGCTCGCGTCGGTCTTGGCCTGGTCGCCGGCTGCCGCGGTGGGGGCGGCCTCGGTTTCGCTGCCGGAATCGGAGCAGGCGGCCAGGGAGAAGGGCAGCAGGGCGGCTGCGGCAACGGCGACGGCGGTGCGGCGGATCTTCATGCTGTTGTTCATGATCGGTTGCTCCTTGGGGCTTTTCTCTAGGGATTTCAGGGAGTTGGTTGTGCTGCCCGGTACGGGCCGTGGGGGCCGTCCGGGTGGTCTAGGGGACGGTGACGAAGACGCTGTGCCAGCCGCTCGCTCCGTCCGGGATGGTCCGCGTGCGCCGTTCGGTCTGCACGGCTCCAGTGCCATCGGTGGCACGGACGGTGATGGTGTGGCCGCCGGTGGCGGCTTTCCAGGGGCAAGACCACTGGCGCCAGGTGTCGATGCCTGGCTGCGGGGCGAGATCGGCGTCCCGCCACGGGCCGTCGTCGATGCGGACTTCGACGCGGGTGATGCCGCGGTGCTGGGCCCAGGCGACACCGGCGATGGTGAGGGTGCCGGCGGCGGGGCGGGCGAAGGGCTTGGGGGTGTCGATGCGGGCCTGGGTCTTGACCGGTGCCTTCCGCGCCCACTTCCGCTTGACCCAGTAGGGGTCGTAGGCGTCGAAGGTGGTGAGCTCGATGTCGGTGATCCACTTGCAGGCCGACACGTACCCGTACAACCCGGGGACGAGCATGCGGACGGGGAAGCCGTGCTCGAAGGGCAGGGGTTCGCCGTTCATGCCGACGGCCAGCATCGCGTCCCGGCCGTCCATCACGTCCTGGACCGGAGAGCCGAGCGTCATCCCGTCGACAGAGCGCGCCACCAACTGGTCGGCCTTCCCTCCCCGGGACGGGGGCCGCACGCCGGCTTCCTGGAGGAGGTCGGCCAGCGGCACGCCCAGCCAGCGGGCGGTGCCGACGTAGGGGCCGCCGACCTCGTTGGAGACGCAGGTGAGGGTGATGTCGCGTTCGACGAGGGGTCGGGCCAGGAGTTGGTCGAGGGTGTGGCTACGGGGCCGGGTGACGCCTTTGCCGTGGATTCGCAGCCGCCAGGTGTCGGCGTCGACCTTGGGCACGGTCAGCGCGGTGTCGACGCGGTAGAAGTCGGCGTTGGGTGTCGTGAACGGGCTGATTCCGGCAACCTTCAGCTGGACACCGGCCGGGACCGCGGGCGCCGGGGAGGCGGGAGCGGGCAGGACCAGGCTGTTGCGGGACGCGACCGCACCCCGGCCCTGACGGCCGGTCAAGACCCGGCCCAGGATCCCGGCGGAGGCCGCCGCCGCGGCCGTAACACCAGCGGCGGCGAGAAAGCCGCGCCTGCTCCGGCCTTCTGCCCCGGCCTGCCCGTCCGCAGCGGCAGGGTCTGCGGCGGGCACGGCTTTCGACGCGAGGACGCAGAGGACGGAGGCCCCTGCGAGGGCTCCGGCGATCGAGGGCAGTGCGTCGAGGACACCCGTGGAGTCAGGGCGGCCGAGGGCCGCGGCGGAGCCGACGATTCCGAACAGCAGCACGCCCACGGCGCCGACCCGCCGGTGGGACAGGGCGAGGATGCCCAGGACGACGGCGGTCACGGCGAGGATCGCGAGAATGCCGAGCTGCAGGACGGTCTTGTCGTCCTCCCCGAAGGTACGGATCGCGAAGTCCTTCACCGCGGCGGGCGTCCGGTCGATCACCGCGCCTCCGACGACCGTCACCGGGCCGGTCGCAGGCCGCACCAGGCCGGCGACCAGCTCGGCCACGGCCAGCGCCGTGAACGCGGCCAGAACGCCGGTCAGTGCGCCGCGTGCGGCGCGGGCCAGGGTGCTGCGGAAGCTGCTCACACCCGCCATTCGGCAGCACCCACCCGGGGGATTGGTCCGTCCTCCGGAAGAGTGAACAGCCTGCGGGTGTTGCCGTCACGGCACGGGCGCCGAGGCCAGTGGGAAGCGCGGAGTCGACCCTGTGCCGAACCGGGCCGATCTGAGGACGGGCAAGGTCTGCGGGTGGCTGTGCCGACAGCCACCCGCTACGAGACATCCCTCGTGAGCGAGGGCGTGCGTTCCCCCCTCCGTCCTGCAGGGACCACAAGTCGCCGAGACGCCACCCCCGCTCGTCAAGGGCTCCTTCCTCGCGACCGGATGAGGCCGCGCCTCACACGGAACGATCATCAGGGCTCTGCCACCTCTTTGCTCAACGGGGCCCTTCCGGTGGTTCCCGCCGGCTAGGGAGTGAACGGTCTCGCAGCGGCGTCGGGACTGGTTGAAGGGGCTCGGCAGAGAGGTGTTCGCGCCGCTGTCGCGCGCGGACCAGTGGGAAAGCAGCAGCTCATGAGCGCCCTTGCCCAGGACTTCTCGTGTCGGCCACTCCAGCCGATGGCGCAGGTTGCCTCGATCCGGCGGAACTCGTCCTCCGTGAGCCCTGAGCCATTTCGCGGCAGTCTGTCTCCGTCAGCCTCCACGCGGCTGCTGGTCGGCGGAGTGGGAGGGCCGATGGGCCGCGACTCGTTCTCGGGTCGCGCAACGACGGGAGCAGTTGCGGCGTTCCGGGCCGCTGCCCCGGGTGATGAAAACGTTCTGGCAGCTGGGTGACGCGCACGTTCCGCCGGGCGGGCGCTGACGGTCCCAGAGGAGGACGGTCAGAGACATGCACGACGAAGCGAGAAGCCACTCGTCCCAGGGCGCGTTGTCGTCGTGGTCGAGGTGAGGATGCCAGGGGGTGGTCTCCGCGACGCTCATCACGCTGGCGCTGCCCACCGCGTGGATGCTGCCCACCCGTCCCGGTCGGGCTCGGCGCCCCCCTCGGACAGCCTCGTTGATCAGCGACCTCGCCATCCGTCACCGGGAGGCCCCCCAACGCATGCGCGGCCAGATCTTCACCACCGGCGCCAGTCTGAAGATCACCGGATTCGCTTTGGGGGCGGCGGTTGCCGGACCGCTCGCGGTCCGGTCCCTTCCAGTGGCGGCCCTGGCGGCACTGGCGTTCTTCACGATCCCGTCGACTACCGCAAACAGCCCCACACGATCGCTCACCTTCCGATGACCATGCTCAGCCTTCGCTGTGGGCAGTGCGGCATCCTTCCAGGTCGCTTCTCACCACGCCGGGACGGCGCGGGCTGAGTACGGAGGGATCCACGACAGCGCACGTCGCCGTAATGGAGACCGTGGCCGTCGCCGCGGCGCGGAAGTACGGCTCGCACGAACGGGGAGGGCGGCCGAGGGACGGGAAGGGTGGCCGGCGGTCACGAAGCACATGTCCTGGTGAGTCGGACTTCGCAGCTGATCGTCTGCTCGGCGGCGGAGCCCCTACGCCCTACGGGGCCGGACGACGAGTTCGCCGGCGCAGTTGGGACACGTGTGGCGCAGCACGTCACTGCAGGGCACACAGAACGTGCACTCGTACGAACATATCCGGGCCGACGAGTCCGGTAGCAGCGCTGCTTCGCAGCGTTCGCAGCGTTCGCGCATCTCCAGTGCCATGACTCTCCTGAGCAGTTCGCGTGCCGTTGATCGAGTGTCGACACCTGGAGGACGTCGCGAACCCAGCGTCAGAACAGGGACGTTGAACCTTGAGTGTCGACAGGAACAGCTTTGCACAGGATCCGGCCACGGCCGGCTCACAGCCCACACCGACGGGAACCCGTTCGCGCGGCATCCCCCCCAGCCGTGGTTCCGGGCGCACCCGGGACCACGAAGGAGCGAGCGGCTCCTCGCGCGGAACGCCACAGGACTGGGGCAGCCGAGGTCGGCGGGTCAGGTCCAAGGGATAGAGGGCGGGCGGGCGGGGGCGGGGCCGAGGGTGGTGGTCCCGGGCTCGGAGCGGTGTCCGAGGCCGGTCCGGTACGCGTTCAGTGCCTCCTCGGTGCGGCCCTCACGACGCATCAGGTCGCCGAGGAGCCGGCAGATGTCGGCGAGGTCTCCGGCGGCCCCGGTCTGTTCGAGCAGGGAGAGCGCGGCGGCGTAGTGCCGCTCGGCGGACTCGACGTCGCCCGCCTCCTCCGCGATCAGCCCGAGCAGCCGGTGGGCGCCGCCGGCGTGCAACGCGCCACGGCCGTGCTGGAGACCTGCCAGAAGGTTCCCGAGCAGTTCTGCGGCCTCCGCAGTCTTCCCGCTTCTGCGCAGCACATCGGCGAGTTCGACCTCTACCTGCGAGACGTACAGCGCCGCACGCTTGGAGACCAGCATGGAGCGGGCGGTCCGCAGCGCCGCCTCCGCCTGGGGGAGGTCGCCGTCCTGCGCGCAGACATAGCCCCGCATCCAGTGGCAGTGGGCAAGTTCGGTACGCATCTGGAGCTGTTCGTACAGCTCGGCGGCGCGTGCCAGTGAGACCTGGGCCGCATCGGCCCTGCCTTCGGCGATCAGGGTGCGGGCCACGGTGCGGTGCATGCCCGCGACGAGAGCGGGGTCGGAGACCTGGGGCACCAGAGCGAGCGCGAGTTCGGCGGACTGCGCGGCGCGGGCGTGGGCGCCCATGTCCATGTAGGGGGCGATCGACGCCGTGTACAGCTGGAGGAGCGCCCCTGGATCGTGCAGCCCTGAGGTGTTCAGCTCGTCGATCGCGTTCTCCAGCAGGTAGCAGGAGTAGCGGAGTTCACCGGCCAGGTAGTGGGCGACGGACCGGCCCCGGACCGCACGCGCGCGTACGGGCAGTGGTTCGCCGGCCAGTGCCTGTTCGGCCGCCTCGAACCGGACGAGGGCCTCGGCCAGGTCGCCCGTCTCCAGGGCGCATTCCCCCAGACCGGTGAGCGCGACTCCTCGTTCCTCGGTGAGCTGGTATTCATCGGCCCGTCCGAGAACCTGCTCATAGACGGCCCGCGCTTCCGCGGCGTCCGCGACCGCCAGCACCCGCTGCGCTTCGGTCAGCCGCATGCGCAACTCCGCGGCAAGGTGGGTGGGGCGGCCCGTGGCCAGTTCCTCCTCGGCGACCCCGAGCCGTTCGGCGACATGCCGCAGCGCGGCGTCGGACGGCCGCACCTTGCCCGCCTCCAGGGTCGAGATGTGCGCGGCGGTGTACTCGGGTTCGGCAAGCTGCCGCTGCGTCAGGCCGCGCGCCTTGCGCAGGCTCTTCACCCGTCGGCCGACCGCCGCGGGGTCTCCCGTACACCCGGGGCGGGTCGTCCCGTCGTCGCCCGTCCCCGTCCCGTCGGCCTGGGCCATGGCGTCCCCTCTCGTCCACCGGAGTCCCCGGCCCTCGTGTGCGGTACCGCCCGCTGTCCGGCGGTGTCCCCCGCAGGACAACCACACGCCGGACGGGCAGGGCAAACCGCTCCCGTCCGATGTGAACCCGGCCGCTGTCCTCGTCCGGACCGGCGACGCGGCTCGCGCCCGCGGCACGTCGCATGGTCCCACACCCCCGGGCTCCGGCCGCAGCCACAACACGACGGGCCCTGTTGACGCTTGCACGGCCGCCAGTTACCGAAAAGCAACCTGCTGACCGCCCGCTCGCCCGTTGCGCGGAGTTCCGGCCGCCCCCTAAGTTAAACGCCAACTCAAATAGATTGAACAGACTACTTAATTTTCCGTGCGTCGCGCTGACCGTCACCCCCCCCCCCCCCGTCCCACTGCCGACGCACTTCATCTCCGTCCCGAACACCAGAGCAAGGATTGACATGCACGCAAAGAGAACCGCTGCCATATCCACCGGCGTCGCGCTCGCGGCCGTACTCGGGGCGGCGCTCGCCGCGCCCGCCTCGGCCGTGGACCCGGAGGAGCCCGCGCGGACGCCGGGCATCAGCGTGGAGTACTTCCCCGAACCGGGCGGCGAGGGCCAGCGGACCGAAGTGCCGCTCTCCACCGGAACGGCGAGCGCGAGCGCCCCGCTCGGGAGAGCGGCACGGGCCGCGACGACGGACGGCACGGTCGGCAAGCTGGCGGTGACCGGTTCGTCCGACGACCGGCTGGACGTCGTGATCATCGGCGACGGCTACACCGCCGACGAGCAGGACGCCTTCCACGCGGCCGCCGCCGCCAAGTGGGCGGACATCACCGCCATCGAGCCCTACGCGAGCTACCAGGGCCTGATGAACGTCTGGACCGTCGACGCGGTCTCCGCCGAGTCCGGAATCACGGGTGACCCCACCGCCGACACCACCAGGAACACCGCGCTCGGCAGCTACTTCTGGTGCTCCGACACCGAGCGGCTGATCTGCGCCGACATCGACAAGGTCGCCGCGTACGCCGAGAAGGCGCCCGACGCCGACCTGGTCGTCGTCGTCTCCCACTCCACCAAGTACGGCGGCGCGGGATACTCGGGCCTGGAGGAGTACGGATACCCCTTCGACGGCGTCTCGACCCTCTCCTCGGACAACGCGCAGTCCAGCATGATCGCCGCGCACGAGATCGCCCACTCGGTCGGCCTCCTCGCGGACGAGTACACGTACGACGGCTACGGCACCTGGACCGGCGGTGAGTTCACCGAGCCCAACTCCAGCATCCTCACCCACGCACAGATGGCGAACTCCCGGAGCAAGTGGTACCGCTGGCTCGGCGAGAACGACCCCACGGGCAGCACCGTCGGCACGTACGAGGGCAGCAGCTACTACCCGTTCGGGACCTATCGCCCGACGCAGAACTCGATCATGCGGGCCCTGAACACCACCGAGTTCAACCTGCCCGGACGCGAGGCCATGATCGCCGGGTTCTATCGCGAGGCCAACGCGCTGAGCAGCGACATCGCCCCGGGGAGCACCATCGGCAGGAAGGACCGGATCACGGTCACGCAGGCCCAGCTCACGGGCCTCGCCGCCCCGCAGCTTCGCTGGTACGTCGACGGGATCCCGGTGAAGCGTGCCCAGGGCCTCACGTCCGCCGTGCCCGCCGCGTTCGGCGTGCCCGCCGACGGCAGGCATCACACCGTCACCGTCGAGTCGGTGGACACCACCGCATCGATCCGCGACCCCGAGGTCCGCGCCGAGGCCACCGAGAGACTGACCTGGAAGGTCTCCGCGTCCCCCGCCGCCCGCCCGAAGCCGGCCCCCGGGCGTCAGCACTGACGGCCCCGGAGCCGAGCCGCGTCACCCGCCTCCCCATCGTGGCGAGCCGCTCGTCGACGGCCGCACCACGGAAGTCCGGAGCGTCACCACCGCGTGAAAGGACCGCGCCCGCCGTCGCTCACAAGACGTCCGTCGAGATACGGAGCGGAGGGCGGTGGCGGCGCGGAGGCGGGCAAGCGCGACGGCCGTGTCGTACGGCTCGCCGCCGCAGGTGGCGCACGAAGTCGTACGGCCGTGGCGCGCCGCGCCCCCCAGGAAGGCCGTGTCCGTCTCAGCTCCGGACGTGGGCCGCCGGGGTGTTCCGCTCCAGGCGGGTGCCCAGCGCGTCGGCGAATTCCTCGGCCCTGGCCAGCTGGGTGCGCAGCTTCTCCACCTGCTCGGCGGCGGCCTGTTGGTAGGTCCGCACCCGCTCCAGCAGCGCCTCGCGCTCGCTGTCATCGAGAGCACCGCCGCCGTCCAGGCGGTCGGTGGCGTCCAGCAGGTCGCGCATCTGCTCCAGGGTGAAGCCGAGCGGCTTCATCCGGCGGATGACCATGAGCCGGGAGACGTCGGTCTCGGTGTAGAGGCGGAAGCCGCCCTGGGAGCGGGCCGAGGGGATGACGAGGCCGGTCTCCTCGTAGTGCCGGATGGTGCGCAGGGACAGCTCCGTCCGCGCGGCGACCTCGCCGATCTGCATGTGCCTGTCGTCCACGCCCGCGTACCCGGCCCTTTCGTCGTTGGCGGGCAGAGGCCCGTGCGACCCCGCCGCTCTCTACTCTAACGTTAGGGTAGAGTTTCTGAGAGGTGAGGGCGGCCCGGCTGCCCCGCCGCTGTCGTTCCGGGGCCGACGCCGCCCCCGGTGAAGGTCTGATTGTCGCAGGAGAGAGCGTGCGCGAGCCCATGACGCCGAGCGCCGCCCCCTGCCCGCCGTGACACTTCGCCCTCGGACGTGACCTGCCCGGCCGGGCACCGCCCACGCCTCCGGCCCGCGTCCTCCACGACTTCCCGGCCCGCCTCGGGCCGCCCGCGGGATGCCGGCCGGTCTCCCGCGCCTCTTCCCGCACGCCCCAGCCCTTTCGGTGGGGATGCCCGAACACGACAGGTACGCACTTCGTTGTCTTCTGCCGCTGTGACTCCCGCCGCGCGACTGCGCGATCTCAAGCCTGTCTGGCTGAACGACCCCAAGGTCTGGCGCACCGAGATCCTGGCCGGCCTCGTCGTCGCCCTGGCCCTGATCCCCGAGGCGATCTCCTTCTCGATCATCGCCGGCGTCGACCCCGTCATCGGCCTCTTCGCCTCCTTCACCATGGCCGTGACGATCTCCGTCGTCGGCGGCCGGCGCGCGATGATCTCCGCGGCCACCGGCGCCGTCGCCCTCGTCATCGCCCCCATGAACCGGGAACACGGACTGGGCTACCTCATCGCGACCGTCATCCTGGCCGGCGCCTTCCAGATCGTCCTCGGCGCTCTCGGCGTGGCCAAGCTCATGCGGTTCGTACCCCGCTCGGTGATGACCGGTTTCGTCAACGCCCTCGCCGTCCTGATCTTCATGGCTCAGGTCCCCGAGATGCATGACGTGCCGTGGGCGGTGTACCCGCTGATCGTCGGCGGGCTCGCGCTGATGGTGCTCTTCCCGAAGGTCACCAGGGTGGTCCCGGCCCCGCTCGTCTCGATCGTCATCCTGACCGTCATCACGGTCGCGGCCGGCATCGCGGTGCCGACCGTCGGCGACAAGGGCGAACTGCCCTCCTCCCTGCCGGTGCCGGGCCTGCCGGACGTTCCCTTCAGCCTGGACACCCTGACGACAATCGCCCCGTACGCGTTCGCGATGGCCCTGGTGGGATTGATGGAGTCGCTGATGACGGCGAAGCTCGTCGACGACATCACCGACACGCGTTCCTCCAAGACGCGTGAGTCCATCGGCCAGGGCATCGCCAACATCGTCACCGGCTTCTTCGGCGGCATGGGCGGCTGCGCCATGATCGGCCAGACGATGATCAACGTGAAGGTGTCCGGCGCCCGCACCCGCCTGTCCACCTTCCTGGCGGGCTCGTTCCTGATGGTGCTGTGCATCGCCTTCGGGCCGGTCGTCTCCGACATCCCCATGGCTGCCCTCGTCGCCGTCATGGTCATGGTGTCCTTCGCGACCTTCGACTGGCACTCCATCGCCCCCCAGACGCTGAAGCGGATGCCGGCCGGTGAGATCGCGGTCATGGCCATCACCGTGGGCGTGGTGGTCGCCACCCACAACCTCGCCATCGGCGTCGTCGTCGGCTCCGTCACCGCCATGGTCATCTTCGCCAAGCGCGTCGCCCACCTCGCTCGCCTCCACAGCGTCCTGGACCCTGACGGCACCACGGTCGTCTACCGGGTCACCGGCGAGCTGTTCTTCGCATCCTCCAACGACCTCGTCGGACAGTTCGACTACGCCGGCGACCCCGACAGGATCGTCATCGACCTGTCCGAGGCCCACGTCTGGGACGCCTCCTCCGTCGCCGCCCTCGACGCGATCGAGACCAAGTACGCCCAGCGCGGCAAGACCGTGGAGATCACGGGACTGAACGACGTGAGTGCCGACCTGCACGGCAGGCTCACGGGCGAACTCACCGGCAGCCATTGACCCCGCCCCGTGGAACGAGAGGCCCCGGCCCGGCCGGGGCCTCTCGTCGTTCAGGCCGGTGCGTCCGTCGCGGCGCCTCTCGGTCCGGGGACAGGGGGGCGGTTCCGCTCGGCCCAGCGCGCGGCGGGCGGCATCGCGCAAGCGGCGGCCGCGAGTACGGCGGCGAGGGCGGCCCAGCCGATGAGGCCCTGCTCCAGCACGAGGGCCGTCAGGAGGGCGGGGCCGATGGCCGCGGAGCCGGATATCCCGAACTGGTAGATGCCCTGGTAGGTCCCGAGTGCGGTCGGGGGTGCCAGGTCGTACCCGAGGGTCCAGCTGCCGGCCTGGGACCTGACCTCGCCCAGCGTCAGCAGCACCACGGCCGCGACCATCGCGAGGGAGGCGACGGCCGGGCCACCGTACGAGGCGAGCGCCGCGACGGGTGCGCATGCCGCGACCATCAGCCCTCCGGCACGGAAGGAGCGCCGGGCCGAGGCGAGGGTGCCGGCGGACCGGGTGGCACGGACCTGGAGGATCACCACGAGCACGGTGTTGGTCATCAGGAGCGGCCCGACGAGCGCGTGCGGCGCGTCGGTGTGGTCGACGACCCAGAGCGGGAAGAGGACCTCCAGGATCACGTACACCCAGTTGACGATCGCGTTCAGGCCGGTGACCGCCAGATAGGGCAGGTCCCGCAGCGGCGGCTTAGAAAGCACGGCGACCGGGCGGCCGCGGGCACCGTCGGGCGAGGGGACGCGGCGCAGCGACCACGCCGCTGCGGCGAGGCACCCGGCCGTGGTGAGAAGGGCGGTCGTGTAGGCGGCGGGAGTGTTCCGGACCAGGACGAGGGCGCCCGCTCCGGCGCCCGCGCCGATGCCGCAGTTGAGCAGGGCGCGCAGCAGTCCCAGAACCGTCCCTCGGATTTCGGTGGGCAGGACGTGTGCGTAGAGGGCTGCGCGGGCGGCGGATGCTCCGCGTTCGGAGGCGGCGGCTACGCAGGCGAGAAGGAGGAAGGAGGGGTATGAGGAGACCTGCGTGTAGAGCGCGGTGCAGGCGGCCTGGGCCGTCAACAGCGCGATGAGTACGGTACGGCTGCCCAGGTGGTCGGCGAGCCGTCCGGCGGGGAGTGTCGCGGCCAGGCCGCACGCGCCGGCGATCGTCAGCGCGAGTCCGGCCGATGCCGCCGAGAAACCCAGCTGCCGGGTGAGCCACAGCAGGGCGGTGGTCAGGTACAGGCCCTTGCCGAAAGAGGCGGAGAGGGTGGTGACCGCCAGGCGACACACGACCGGTTCACCGAGGCCGAGCCGGATCAGAGAGGGCGGAAGAGCGCGGTTCATGCCTCTCACTGCACCGTCGCGGCACACACCGGGGAATGGATTTAGACTGGCGCTAAATGATCCGGTTTCGTCTGACTCTCGCCGATCTGGCCGACACCACCTTCGCCTGCTCCCCGCTCCAGGAGACGGTGCTGAGCCTGCGGATGTGGACCGGCCACGCCACGCGCTTCCCCCTCCTGGTGCCCCTGTTCTCCACTCTGCGCCCCTCCTTCGAGCGCCTGGACACGGAGTTGCTGACCTCCCTGGTCGCCCGCCGCCGCTACTGGGTCCCGGACCTGCTCACCCCCCGGCCCACCACGTCCGCCCCCGGCTTCCGCTCCGAACTCGCCCTGGTCCGGGCAGCCGATCCCGACCAGCTGTGCCGGGATGTGGAAGCGACCTTCGCGCCGCTGGGCGAACCCGTGCCCGAGCGGCTCACCCGCGGGCTGGCCCGCCCGGCCAGGCTGCTGGGCGAGATCGCCGACGCGCTGGAGGCGTACTGGACCACCTGTCTGGAACCCGGATTCTGGCCGCTCGCGCGGTCCGTGCTGCAGGCCGACGTCGTCCACCGGGCCCGCGTGCTGGCCGAACGCGGCGCCAACGCCCTGCTCACAGAGGTGAGCCCGAATCTGTCCTGGGACAACGGCCTGCTGTCCCTCATCTCGAAGGGGCCGCGGCGCCACCCGGGCGAAATCCCCGTTGCCGGACGGGGGCTGCTCCTCACCCCCACCTGTTTCGTCGACGGCATCGCCACCATGATCGCCACCGATCTGCCCCCGCACATCGTGTATCCGGCACGCGGCACCGCGACGCTCACGCAGAACCCTCCGCCCCCGTCCCCCTCACTGGCCAGGCTTCTCGGCGGCCCTCGCTCCACCCTCCTCGGGCTTCTGGCCGCACCCGCCTCCACCACCGAACTCGCCCGGCGCCTCGGCGTCTCCCCCGGCGCCGTCAGCCAGCACCTGTCCGTCCTGACCTCCGCGGGACTCACCTCCCGCGCGCGCCACGGCCGCCTCGTCCTGTACCGCCGGACGCCCCTCGGCGACGCCCTCGCGACCGTCGGCGCACCCCGTCCCTGCGAAGAATGCCGCGACCCGGGCAGCCATGGCGTGACGTCCGGTCTTCGCCATGGCGGGACCTCGACAGTGTCCGCCGGTGCGCGGGATTGTCCGCATCGGATAGACCGTTCCCCTGCGACCCATATCCAGACGCCGACACCTCCCCTCCGCGACCGCGCTCACCATGGCGCTCATCGGGTGGGGTTCGGTCACCGCCCCGGTGACGGACGCCGATCCGGCCGCCGGGGCCGGGGCCGGTGGACCGGGCCGGTAAGACTGTCGCAGGCCGTGGACGAGCTCTCCGGCTGGGCGGGCGGCCCGTACCGGAGGATGAGCGATACGTCGATGGCGACCCCGCTCGTCGAGGGACCGGCGGCGATCTTGCCGATGGCCTCGCCGCCCTCGACGGTCTCCACGCGTTCGCGCTGCGCACGGTCCGCGGTCGCCATCCGGTACGTCTCCGCGAGCCGCCCTTCGCTGTCCGGTGACCGTTGGCCGGCCCCGTGGATCGCAAGCCCGAGCGGACCGGGTTCCCTCGGCCCCTCCTGCTCGATCGGCCCGGTACCTGCGGAGGCTCTGTCGTCCCCTCCCCCGGTGCTGCGGAGAGCAGAGGTTTACCATCGTTCAAGCTTCACGGAGGGTGACACTCATGGCGGCCAGGCACATTCCCAGCACCTCGACGCTGCTCGCCTTCGAGGCCGCGGCGCGTCATGGCAAGTTCGCGGGTGCCGCCCAGGAGCTGGTCGTCACGGAGGGGGCCATCAGCCGCCAGGTCGCGCGGTTGGAGGCGTTCCTCGGGGTGCCGCTGTTCCTTCGGGGCGGCAACCGGGTCGAGCTGACGGCGCACGGGGCGCGCTACGCCGAGGAGGTGGGACGGCTGCTCATGTCGTTGGAGCGGTCGACGCTGCAGGTGATGACGTCCCCGCCCCAGCAGGGCGTGCTGGAGCTGGCGGTGATCGGGACGTTCGCGACCCGGTGGCTGGTCCCGAGGCTTCCGCTGTTCTCGCGGAGGCGTCCGGACGTGCTGGTGAATCTGAGCACCCGTAACGATCCGTTCGTCCTGAACGGCAGCTCCTTCGACGCCGCGATCACCTTCGCCCATCCCGCGTGGGCGGGGGCGGATTCGCGTCGCCTGCTCCGCAGCCCTTTGATCCCGGTGTGCCGTGCCGACCTCGCCCCCCAGGGTGACGAAGTGAGTGCCGGCAAGCTCCGCGGTCTGCCGTTGCTGCACAAGACGACGACGCCGGAGAGTTGGCGGGACTACGCGCGGGAGTTCGGGGTCGATCTTCAGGACGCGACGACGGGCAGCCGTTTCGAACAGTTCTCCATGCTGATCGAAGCGGCTCTGGCCGGTCTGGGCATCGCGCTCGTTCCCCGGCTCTACGTCTCCGAGGAGCTGCGAACCGGACGACTCGTCCCGGTCGGGCCGCCCGGAGAGCTGGCGGGCAAGGACTTCATCCTCGTCACCAACTCCCGGACCTCCCGCACACAACTTCTCGACGACTTCTCCGGCTGGCTGGTGGAGGAGGCCGGACCGGACTATCGGTCGGCCGCGCAGGAGCCCGCTGCCGCTCACCCCTCGTACGTGATCCAATAGTCACCGTTCAGCCGCTCGACGCGGGCGAATCCGCGGTCGTCGAGGTGAGGGCCCGCGACGGTCATCTCCTCTCCACTGACCATGTCGAGCACCTGCGAGCGCGTCTCGGCGGCGCGGACCGGGTTGTTGTCCAGAGCGACCGAGGCGTCCGGCCGCGTCATCTGGACGGTCGGGAAGTGCACGGTGTCTCCCCAGAAGAACACGCTCTCGTTCTCGGAGCCGATGAGATAGCCGGTGTGCCCGTCCGTGTGGCCGGGAAGCGGAATCGCCGTGACGCCGGGCAGGACCTCGCCCTCGCGCACTGTGCGGAGTCTGTCGCCATAGGCGTCGAGGGCTCTGCGGGCGATCTGGAAGTTGCCCCGAGCACGGTCGCTCGCCCGCGCGAGGTTGCTGTCGTCCTCCCAGAAGGCGAGCTCACGCTCGTGCACCACGAGTTCGGCGTTCGGGAAGGCGGCCCGTCCGGAGTCGTCGAGCAGGCCTCCGACGTGGTCGGGGTGCGCGTGCGTGAGGAGAATCGTGTCGATCTCCGGTGCTCGCACCCCTGCCAGGGGAAGGCGGGACGCCATACGACCGCCCCACTGCTTGACGCCGCCGGCCCCGGCGTCCACCAGAACGGTGCGGCCGGCGCTCCGGACCAGATAGCTGTTGATGTGCATGGGCGACCGGTCATTCAGCCCGCCGCGCCGCTGCAACGCGGACGCCTCGTGACGGTCGATATTCAGGAGCAGGTCGAGGCCCGCCGTGAGGTACCCGTCACTGATGGCGGTGATCGTATGGTCTCCGACGTTTCTGGCCGGAAAGGAATAGCATTCCATTCTTGCGCTTTTCTCGCTATTTGAGGGCGTGAATGCTTTGCTCGGCGAAGCTGAAGCAGGGCATTCGAGTGGTGAGTCCGGTGGTTTCCGTGATCGCACTGCTGATCTGGCCGCATAAAACGGTTCACGACCGCCGGTGGCAGGAACGGCTCTTCGCGCAACAGGATCTCCACGAAGACGGGATGGCCTCGGCCCCGGAAATGAGTGCGGGCAGCTTGCGATCGGTAGAGAAGTCGTTCCATTCCTTCTCGCGGTTCAGATCGGCACATCCGCATTCCATGGTGTAGATCACGGAAAGGACCTCCGAACTATTCTGGTAGTCACATCCTAGATCCCTTGCCGGCCCGTTCCGTCGCGTTCAGGGCGATATTCTCGCAATGCAGCTTGACCATAAGTCATGGTTGACGGAACAGGCCGGTCCCGTAGGGCGGAACCGATACGGCAGACCACGTCATCACGCCCGTCACGCCGCGGGAAGAAGGACCTGGACTGCGTAGAGCGCGCCGACGGCGGTGGCGAGGGCGGCGAGGAGGTGGGTGAGGGCCGTCTCCGGCAGGTGTGGTTGGAGGCGGGCGCCGAGGTATCCGCCGAGAAGGCCGCCCGCGCCGCAGGCAAGGCCCAGCGGCCAGTCCGGGGCGACGTCGCCGGTGGCGGTGAGGGAAAGCAGCGCGTAGGTCGCCGCGCCGACGACCGAGGTGACGAAGGTGGAGGCCAGGGCGGCGGGTGCGACGGTGGCGACCGGGACGCCGCGGCCGACGAGGACGGGGCCGAGCAGGGAGCCGCCCCCGATTCCGTAGATACCGCCGGCCACGCCGACGACCAGCGCCAGCGACGTCGTCGCGCGCGGTGAAAGGGGACGGTGGGTGCGGGGCTCGGCCGGACGCGCGCTCCGCACCCACAGCCACAGGCCGAGCGGCAGGAGCAGCACCGCGACGAGGAGGCGGAAGGCCCGTGGGCCGGGCACGGCGTGGACGCGGAGCACCGCTCCGATGACGACGCCGGGGACGGTGCCCGCGATCAGGAGCCGGGTCAGCGGTCCGCCGAGCTGCCCGGCCCGCCCGTAGCGCAAGAGGGCGCCGGGGCCGGCCACGACGTTGTAGAGCAGGTTCGTCGGTGTCACGGCCGGGCTGGGCACGCCGAGCACGCTGACCTGGACGGGCAGCAGGAAAACCGCTCCGGAGACGCCCACGGGTGCGGTGACAACGGATATCAGGAACCCGGAGGCGAATCCGAGCAGCCCCGGCGACCAGTCCACGACGTCCCTTTCGGCGCTCTTCGACACGCGCCCGGAACAGGCTCCGGACCGGGCGGCTCCCGTTCTCGGAACGTCGGCCCTGCCCGATCCAACCGTGTCCCCCGGCGGCGGACAAGCGCCGTCCGGACTCGGGAAGCGCCCGGCAGGGGTTCCTCGACCGCCAGTCGAGCCGGGGGACTTCGTCCGCCTCTGCACACCCCGCCCGGCACGGGGGCTGAAGAGACCGGGGCATATGCCCATACGGTGACTATCAGGACACTTTCGCCCGGCGGAAGGGGGAGCTGCGGGCGGTCACGGCACTCAGCGCGTTTCCCATCCGTGCCCCCGTGTCACATCCGCCCCTTGCCGTCATGACATCCGGACGGACTTCGGCACTTTCCGGATGCCGGTGCGAGAAGCAGGAACTTTCCGCGGTGGCGGATTCGCGGCTCCTTCCCGCCCCCGCTGTTCTTCAAGGTGGTGGCCGCTGGGTAGCCCCTTGGCCGACCGGCGGCGAGAGCCGTCCCTCACAGATGAACCCATCGAAGGAGTGGATCCCCATGGAGCAGCCGGAGATCGAGCAGGTCACGGACGAACTGCCCGAGTTCGGCCTGATGGTCGACATCGGCGACGACGACTGAGGCTCGGTCCGTCCGCGTAGTGGCACCCCGGGTGCGTGGCGGTCCGTCCGCCACGCACCCTCCTCCATCGAATCCGCCGGAGGCCGGAACGTGCTTGTGACCCCTGACGCCGTGGCCGCCCGCCGGGCCGAGGACGCCCTCTGGTACGCCACCGACGCGGTGTTGCGGAGAGCGGGAAGCGCCCGGCCCCTCCCGCCGCCGCGTCATCCGGCCCGAATGGCCGCCGCCCACCGGGCCGGCGCGGAACCGCTGCCCATGGCCGCCCCACGGGACCGGACGGCCCGGGCCGGCGAGGATCCGGCGGCCGTTCCCGCGCCCCGGAGGTCCGAAGGGGACTGGGCGGTCGATCTCGCCGTCCCGGCACCCCATCTCACCGCAGCGGTCGGGCGTGCACTCGCCTCGCTCCCGCAGGGGCTGGGAACGGCGGGCGCTAAGGGGCCGGGCGCCGTCGTCCGGGACTGGGAGCCCGGCCAGGCCGCCGTACTGGCCGAGGCCGTCGAGCGGCTGAAGCAGGTGTGGCCTCAGATGCTGGCCGAACTACGGGAGGGCGTGAGCCAGATCGCTCTGCTCGACGGGCGGGCCATCAGCGGATTCACCGACTTCACCGCGCACGGCGCCGTGTTCGTCAGCACGGCCCGGCTGACCACGGGGCGCAACGGTCTGCCCGGCTGGCTCCGCCTGGCCGACGCCCTGGTCCACGAGGGCACCCACACCCGCTGCAACGCCGCCGCGTTCCGCACCCCGTTCCTCGTATCCGCCGCCGGCCCCGGGCACTCCGTCATGACCCCGCTGCGGCCGGATCCCCGGCCATTGACCGGGCTCTTCCAGCAAATGGTCGTCCTGGTCCGCCAGACGCTCCTGTACCGGCTGGTCCTGCGGCGCGCGCCACTGACGGGTTCCCCTCGCGAGGCGGTGGCCGACCGCCGGACCCGGCTGCAGGAGAAGGCGTTCCGGGCCGTCGACACGCTCGGCCGCCATCGTGCCGCCCTCACCGCCGCCGGTGAGGCCGTGCACGCCCAGGCGGCCGGACTGCTGGCGGAGGAAGCCGAGCGGAGTACGGCGCGTGCGGGGCAGCCGCGGGGAGGCCGTGCGTGAACGTCTCGACACCGACGGCCTGGACTCCGGAGGTCTTCGCTCCGTGGCCGCACACGCCCGGCGCGCTGCTGGCCCGCGTCGCCGCCCGGTCGAAGTCGTTCAACCCGACCGGCGCGGCCGGAGGCGCTCCCGTGCTGATCGGTAGCGCCGCGGGGGACGCGGCATCCGACGTCGGACCGCGCGCCCGCGGTGAACTGATGGAACGCATGGGCAACGTACTCGCCGGACGGGCCGCGGAGGCGGAGGCCGACGCGGGCCCGCAACGCCTGCCGGCCGGCGGCCGGGCCCGCATCGGCACCTGGTCCGAACTGCGCCGCGCCGGCGTCCCCGCCTCCGATCCCGCCGATCCCGCCACCGGCCCCGCCACCGTGGCACCACCCGACCGAACCTCGGCGCGTGAGGTGCGGCAGCTCTGGTACCGGGGCCGGGCTACGGGGTCCGGTGAGGACGTCTGGATACCGGCGGGCGCGGCGTTCCTCCATCACCGCCCGCCGCCCGGTTGCGCGGCCACCCACCGGGCCGGGTCGACCGGCGTCGCCGCCCACCTGGGTCCGGACGCCGCCTCGGCACATGCCGCCTGGGAGATCCTCGAACGCGATCTGGTGCGACGCAGTTGGTGCGACCCCCTCCGTCACCCGCCCGTCGCGTTCGATGCCCTCGACGCCCTCCCGGCCGGTGCGGAGGACCTGCGGCAGTTGCTCGACCACGAGGACCTGCGGGCCACCGCGCTCGCGCTTCCGGCCCCGGCCGGCGCCACGGCCGTCGCGGTCTGCGTCCATGAGCCCGACCGCACCCATCAGACGTACGGGGCGCGCTGCGGTCCCGCCCACGAGCTGCCCGAGGCCGTGGCACGGGCCTGCTGGGAAGCGCTGATGGTCCGCTGGAGCATGTCCGCGCCGGTGGCCGTACGTGCCTGGGAGCGTCTGTCGCGCACCGGCGCCCCACGCACCGAGCTGGACCACGCGCTGTGGGCGTTCCACGCCCAGGACGCGCTGACGCGCTGGGCAGGGCCCGCCACCGCCCTCCGCGATCCCCCTGCCCCTCCCCCGGCCCGCCGGACCACCGGGGAACCGGATCCCGTCGCGCTGCTCGCCGCGCACACCGGACGCGACGTGATCGCCGTCGACTGCGGCACGGGCCCGCCGGCGGACGCGGACCTGTTCGTCGTCCGGTTGATCGCTCCAGGAGCGTCACCCCTGCCCGCCCGGCCGGTGCCGGGCGTGCCTCCCCAC
The DNA here is from genome assembly GCF_053597115.1 of Streptomyces sp. NPDC001515. NCBI lineage: Bacteria > Bacillati > Actinomycetota > Actinomycetes > Kitasatosporales > Streptomycetaceae > Streptomyces > Streptomyces sp. NPDC001515. The sequence goes on along the minus strand of NZ_JBSFHN010000020.1, from coordinate 115,357 downwards.
CCCTTCGGCTGACCCCGGCACGCCCCGCGCGCTCCGTAACCCGGGCCCGGCCACGTCCCTGACTCCGCGCCCTCCACACCCGCACCGGGAGGACCCCATTCCCACGTCCCCGCACGACCCTTCGGTACGCCCCACCTACAGCACGCTGTTCGCCGACCGGTACGACGACTGGTTCGCCGCGTCGAACACAGAGTCCACCGTGGGCTTCCTGGCGGCCCTCGCGAAGGAGGGCCCGCCCGGCCCCCTGCTCGAACTGGGCAGTGGCACCGGCCGGGTGGCCCTGCCACTGGCCTCACTCGGCCTCACCGTCGAAGGGCTCGACGCCTCCCCCGACATGACCGCCCAACTGCGCGCCAAGCCCGGCGGCGACACGGTCCGGGTCACCCTCGGCGACTTCTGCGCACCCCCGGAGCCGGCGGACACCGGACGGTACGCCCTCGTCTACGCGGCCGGCGGCACCTTCGCCGAACTCGACACCCAGGACGCCCAGCGCCGCTGTCTCGCCTCCGCCGCCCAGCGCCTGAAGCCGGGTGGACGGCTCGCTCTCGACGCCCATCTGCCCGAGGCGCTCGCCACGCGGGGCACCGGCACCCAGCCGGTGGACACGCCCGGCGACGGCTTCGTGCTCCGCACCCGCACGCTGCACCCCGCCCGCCAGCAGTACACCTCGGACTACGCGGTCCTCGACGACGGGCGGATGCGTCATGTCCGGGTCTCCTTCCGCTACTTCACCCCCGGCGAACTCGATCTGCTCGCCGAACTGGCCGGCCTGCGGCTCGTACGGCGTACCGGCGGGTGGTCGGGACGGCCACTGACCGACTCCAGCGGTCACCACGTCTCCGTGTACGAACGGCCCGCGTGACCAAGCGGGGGGCGAGCGGGGCGAGCGTCCGCTTGCTCGGATCCAGGCACGGCCCCGTCGGGCGCCTCTACACTGCCCGGGTGATCAACGATCTCCCTGCCGGACTGGCAGCCCGACACCCCACTGCCGAGGATCACCCGCGGGTGCTGGCCGTGTTGGACAGGTGGTGGGGCGGACTCAAGGGCGAGGCAGGGGCGGTGGAGCGCGCGCTGTTGCTTCCGCGCCTGTACTTCCAGCATTTCACCACCACCAGCTTCCTTGTCGAGCATCCCGACGGGGAACTCGCGGCTTTCCTCGTCGGCTTCTTGTCGCAGAGCCGGCCGGACGTCGCCTATGTGCACTTCGTCGGCGTCGACCCGGCTCTGCACGGGAAGGGAGTCGGGCGCGCCCTCTACCGGTCGTTCTTCGCCTCTGCGCGGGCCCGGGGCCGCCGGTACGTACACTGCGTCACCAGCCCGGAGAACACCGCCTCCCAGGCGTTCCACGCCCGGCTCGGGTTCGTGGCCGCGCCCGTTCGGCCGGACTACGACGGCCCCGGACTCGACCGGGTCGCCTTCACCGCCGACCTGGCCGGCAAGACGGCCCGCACGGCGCGCCGACTCCGGGTGCTGGATACGGTCCTGGCCCTCGAACACCACCCCGGTCGGCGCGTGCCGTCCGGCGACGACTGGCTGGCCCTGGTCCGAGCGCCGGAAGGCGTGACGGTGATCCGTTCCGCGGGCCCCTCGGTGCCCGCGGCCGATCGCTGGATCGCGTTGTACGACGCCGATCCGCACCACGGCCTCGACGAACCGGGCCTGCTGGCCGCCGTCCTCACACCGTTGGCCCGCGCCGCGATCCCGGTGTTCACCGCCTCGACCTACCATGCCGACCTGGTACTTGTACCCGAGCACCACCAGGACCAGGCGCTGACTGCGCTGCGGTCGGCCGGATACGAGATCGGCTGACTCATGCCTCGGGGCCCTTCGGGCCTTCGGGAAGTCCGAAGGGCCGAAGGGCCCCGAGGCGGGGCACCGATGCGGACGGGGGTCAGATCGTCTCGTCCGGGGCGCCGGCGTCCGACCGGTTCGGTCGGTTGTGGTCACCCCTCGTCGAGAGTGAGGGCGACCTGGTCCAAGATGTGCTGCCAGTGCGCGCGTTGCCGTTCGCGCTCTTCGGCGTCGGCCAGGTGTTCCTGGTGGAAGCGGAGCATCGTGCGGGTGCCGTCGGCGGTGGGGGCGAGGGCGACCTGCACGGTGGTGGTGCCGTGGGTGATGCGGATGCGGTCCGCCGGGCGGTAGCTGCGCACCTCGCCCGTCACTCCGTCGTCGGTGCGGTAGGACGCTCCGCGTTCCCGGGAGAGGGTCGCGCCGGGGCCGAGCCACAGGGCGATGCCGTCGGCGCTGCTGATGAAGTCCCAGACGAGCGCCGCGGGGTGGGGCAGCGTGCGGGACACGCCGATCTGCCAGCCGCTTCCCTGGGTGAGTCCTGTGGGCATGAGGTCATCCTTCCTCGGTGTGGCGGGCGCGCAGGGCCCTGACCTTGTGGCGGTTGCCGCAGTGCTCCATGGAGCACCAGCGGCGGCGTCCGGGGCGTGAGGTGTCGGCGTAGATGAGGTGGCAGTCGTCCGCGGCGCAGGTACGGATTCGGTGCGCGAAGGGTCCGGTCAGCAGGTCGACGGCGTCTCGTGCGACGGTGGCCGCCAGTTGGGTGCCGGTGGCGGTTCCGGCCCACTGCCGTGTGCCGTCCGGGGCGAGGGCCGGCGCCAGGGCGGGGCGGGCCGCCGCCTCGTTGATGACGTCCAGGTCACCGGATTGAGGGCGCTCGCCGCCCACGTGGGCGGTGACCACGCGGAACAGCGCGTTGCGCAGCACCCTCATGTCGGCCACTTCGGCGTCGGAGATCGCCAGTGTGGGGGTCGGGGTCAGCCGGCACCGGTCGGCCCAGGCGGCCAGGTCGGCGGGGCCGTGCAGGACTTCGTACCGGCTGTAGGGGCCGGGACCGCCGGTGGTGAGAAGTTCCAGGCAGAGCGCACCGGGGTCGAACCGGTAGGCGACACCGGTGCGGGAGTGCAGCGTCAGGCCCGGGGTGGGCGGGGAATCCATGTAACCAGTATAACCGGTTACGACGGCCGTGGGGCGGGAACCCGTGCCTCTCCGCGTGCCTCGGGGGGTGCTACGAGCCAGAGGGGCGTCCGGCCGGAGCGCAGGACCGTGCCTCTCACTGGCGCCCAGGACGGTCCCCTCGGCTCGGACCGCGAGCCCCGCGGCGCAGGAGCGGGGCCTTCGTCGGGGCCTTCGCCGGGGGCCTTCGTCCGGGTGGGCGGGGCCGGCTGTCAGAGGCGGGAGAGTTCGTCCACCAGGTCGTCCAGCCCCAGGGAGCCCTGGGAGAGCGCGGCCATGTGCCAGGCTTTCAGGTCGAAGCTCTCGCCCCGGCGCTTCCGGGCGTTCTCGCGGCCGAGCAGCCAGGCACGTTCCCCCAGCTTGTAGCCGATCGCCTGCCCCGGCATCGTCAGGTAGCGGATGAGCTGGCTCTCCACGTAGTCCGCCGGGCGGCTGCTGTGCGCGCCGATGAACTCCCGGGCGAGGTCGGGCGTCCACCGCCGGCCCGGGCAAAACGGGGAATCACCCGGAATCCTCAGCTCCAGGTGCATGCCGATGTCGACGATCACCCGCATGGCCCGCATCATCTGCGCGTCCAGATAGCCCAGCCGTTCCTCGGCGTCGGCGAGGAAGCCGAGTTCGTCCATCAGGCGCTCGGCGTAGAGGGCCCAGCCCTCGATGTTGGAGCTGACCATGCCGACGGTCGCCTGGTAGCGGGAGAGGTCCCCCGCGACGTGAATCCACTGGGCGAGCTGGAGATGGTGACCGGGGACGCCCTCGTGATACCAGGTCGACACGAGGTCGTACACCGGGAAGCGCGTCTGCCCCATCGTCGGCAGCCAGGTGCGGCCGGGTCGGGAGAAGTCCTCGGAGGGAGGGGTGTAGTACGGGCCTCCGCCGCCTCCGGAAGGCGCGATGCGGGACTCCACGTGCCGTATGCGGTCGGCGAGTTCGAAGTGGGTGCCGTCGAGTGCGGTGATCGCCCGGTCCATCAGGCCCTGCAGCCAGTCGCGGACCTCCGCCTCACCCTCGATGTACCGGCCGTGCTCGCCCAGCCGGGCCAGGGCGGTCCAGGGGGTGTCCGCGCCCGGCAGGACGCGTTCGGCCTCGGCGCGCATCTCGGCCAGCAGACGGTGGAACTCCGACCAGCCGTAGGCGTACGCCTCGTCGAGGTCGAGGTCGGTGCCGTTGTAGTAGCGGGCCCAGAGGGCGTAGCGTTCGCGACCGACGGTGTCCGGGGCGTGCCGGACGGCTGGTTCGTACACCTCGCGTATCCAGTCGCGCAGTCGGGCGACGGCCGCCGTGGCGGCACGGGCCGCCTCGTCCAGCTCGCCGCGCAGCGTGTCCGGGCCTGGGTCCGCGAACTCCTCGAACCAGCCTCGCCCTTGGCCGTCGGTGTCGATCCACTCGTCGAGCTGGCCGGCGAAGGTGGCCGTGGGGCGGGGGGCCGCGTACAGCTTGCGCTCCAGACCGAGGGCGAGGGACTCGCGGTAGCCGGCCAGCGCCCGGGGTACGGATCGCAGGCGCTCGGCGACGGCCACCCAGTCCTCCTCGGTCCGGGTCGGCGTCGCCGTGAACACATCGCGGACGAAGTGGGGCGGCGTGGCTATGTTGCCGACGGCGCGCAGGTGTTCGTCGGCCTCATGGACCGCGAGTTCGGCAGTGAGGCGCTCCCGCAACAGGCGGGCGCAGCGCCGTTCGGCCCCGGTGTCGGCGCCGGGCAGACGCTCGGCCTCGCCGAGGCGCGCGAGGGTGTCGCGCGCGAGGGCCGCGAGGGCGTCCGCTCCGGCCGGTGAGGTGTCGGGGAGGCGGCTGGAGCTCTCCGGGACACCGAGGAAGGTGCCGGTGATCGGGTCGAGTTCGATGAGGGCGTCGACATATGCGTCGGCCACCTGACGGGGAAGCGGGATGTCGATCTGCGTCATGCCGTCATCCTCCCGCAGTGCTCTGTCATCGAATGCTCTGCCCCGCCTCCTCCGTGGCAGCCGGTTCGATCGCCTCGCCCGCCTCTCCCCCACGTATGACGACCGGGGCTACGACCCGGCCGCCGGGCCGGCGAGGACCACGTAGGCCACCGCCCCGATCAGCGGGGCCGGCGCCCCGAGACGCACCCACCGGCTCGGCACGAAGAAGGCGGCGGCGACCGCGTACGGCATCCCGGTCAGGGTGACGCGCGTGCCGGCGCTGCCCAGGTCGACGTGCTGGGTGTACGCGACCAGGCCGGCGAAGACCCCGAGCGTGCCGAGGAGGAAGACCAGCACCGTCCAGCTCAGCCTCCGCGAGGCGGAGCCGCACAGCGGGACCACCTCTGCCGCTGGCAGCCCGGTCAGGGCCAGCAGGCCCGAGGCCACGGGCAGACCCACAGCGAGAACGGGCACCGTGGCGGCCGTCCCGCCCGCCATGGCCGCGTACACCGACGCGAAGCCGAGCGTCGTCATGCCGGCCGTCATCACCGCCCAGACCAGGAAAAGGTGCAGGACTATGAGTGGTCCTCTACCGGTCGTCATGGAGCCGAGCTTCCCCACGAGACGGGGGACGCGCATGAGTACACGTACTCAGAGCGGCTCGCCCGACGCGGCCCGTGGCGTCAGGCGAAGAAGAAATGCGCGGCGGCTTCTGCGGGCGTCGCCAGGCGACGTCCGGGCACATCGTGGACGCCGGTCGCCCCCTCGGAACGGAGGCGGGCGGCGCCGGCGTCCCTGGACATAACGGCGGCGTAGGCACGGACGTCGGCGGCGGTGAGGTCCGTACGGCCTCGTTCGGCGAACTGCTGGAGGAGATCGGTGATCTCGGGATCGAATCGCAGCATGGTCACCCGGGGCGTCGAATCGCCTGGCGAGGGCGATGAGCCGTGCGCGTGCCCGCGGCGTGACGTTGGTCGACTCGGCGACCGCGCTGTGCCCGGTGGCGAGCCTGGCGACGATCCTGCGGTCCCGTTCCTCGAAGATCCGCGCGTCCGCCGCGTCGGATTCCGCTTCGGCGGGTGCGGTACCGAAGAGTTCCGCGCGGATCTCGTCGCTCGACACCACGGCCGCCGCGTCGATCTGCCCGCGTGCGATCAGGGCGCGGACGAAGCGGCTCTTGCCCGACGCCGGTGGTCCGACGAGGACAACGAGCCCCGCCGGCACCTGGACGGCCGGAGCGAGAGGGCGGGGGCAGGGGGCGCCGACGTGGTCGGGGGTCTTCTCCGGGGAGCCGGGCGGCGGGCCGCCGGGCAGGTGATGCCGCATCGGAAGCGCGCTGTCGTTCGGCATGGGCCCAGCTTGCCTGATGCGGTGCCGGCACGTCCTGTTCGTTCCGATGTGCATCGCCGGCGACAGGCGGGCGCGGGGAGGAGGCCGGCGCCCCCGGGTGTCCGTTCCACGTGGTCAGTACGGCGAGCGAGTTGTCCACGTCGGGCCTGGTCGTCACGGTGCTCGCGGGCCGCACCGCCCCGAGGGCACGCGGGCATCACCCGCACGGCCCGATTCCGCTTGCGCGCGCTGCGGGTAAGGAGGGCCCGTCCGTCCCCGAGCGTCTTCCGGAGGCATCCGTGCCCGAAGTGAACAGTCCCTATCAGCCCGGCACCCCGTGCTGGATCGACCTGATGGTCCCCGACCAGCAGGCCGCCATCGACTTCTACTGCGAGCTCTTCGGCTGGCAGGGCGAGGTCGGGCCGCCCGAACACGGCGGCTATGCCGTCTGCACCCTCAAGGGCAAGGCGGTCGCCGGGATCATGAAGGCGATGAACCCGGACGGTACGGTGCCGGACCCGATGCCGCCGTCGGAATGGACGACGTACCTCTCGACGGACGACATCGACGCCACCGTGGCCTCCGCCACCGAGGCGGGCGGCCAGGTCGTCGTGCCGTCGATGGACGTCATGGATCTCGGCCGGATGGCCGTGATCGCCGATCCGGCGGGCGCGGTCTTCGGCCTCTGGCAGCCCGGTACGTTCGGCGGCGCGGCCATCGTCAACGAGCACGGCGCGCTGATCTGGAGCGAGTTGACCACGCCCGATCTGGCGGCGGCCTCCGCGTTCTACTCCGCCGTCCTGCCGGTGACGACCGCGCGCTCCGAGCTGGAGGGCGCCGACGGCTACGTCGAGTTCCAGGTCGCCGGGCGGGCGGTGGGCGGGATCATGGACATGAGCAAGATGCCGCCCGGCGCCTCGCCGCACTGGCAGCCGTACTTCAACGTGGACAGCGTGGACGACATCCAGGCCGCCGCCGTCCGCGCCGGGGCCACGGTCCTGGCACCCGCCTTCGACATGGTCGCCGGCCGCATGGCGGTCCTGGCCGACCCCCAGGGCGGCGCCTTCTCCGTCATCGCGCCCAACGGCTCGGCCTGACGTGAGCCGGGTGCGGGAAGGCGCCCCGTCTCCCCGCACCCGTCCCCGTACACCCGTGCGACGATCGCGTCATGAATGCGTCCAACCAGCGCCTCGACGACCTGCGTTTCCGCCTCGCCGGTGACGCCGACCTCGCCTCCCTCGTACGGCTGCGCGACGACGCGGCCCGCCGGATGATCGGCCGGGGCGTCACGGGCCAGTGGCAGCCCGGTGAGCTGGGACCCGACCACTTCCGCCGGATCATGGAGACCGGCGAGGTGTGGCTCGCCGAGGCCGGCGGCCGGGCGGTCGGGGCCTGGGAGCTGTGGTGGCAGGACGAGGACGCCTGGGGCCGCCGGCCGGTGCCGGCCGGTTACGTGCATCGCCTCATGGTGGACCGTGACGGCGTCCCGCCCGGAACGGGGCGCCGGCTCCTGCGCGCCGCCGAGAGGCGCGTCGCCTCGACGGGCCGGACGCTGGTGCGCCTCGACTGTCTCGCCGGCAACGAACCTCTCACCGCGTACTACCTGAACGCCGGCTACCGGGTGGTCGGCCGCACGGAGGGCAAGCCCCAGCCGGGTGGTACGCCGAAGTCGTTCACGCTCCTCGAAAAGGTTCTGGCGAGCTGACCGGAGCCGGTCCGTGACCGGCCGCACGGACAGAACGTGCGCGGGGGCGAAACGGCCTCCCATCCGCACGCGCGTCGGCTACGAAGAAGAGGCGAAACACATATGGGTTTCCGGGGCCGGACCGTCGATGGTCCGGCCCCGCACCAGCGACGGCACGAGGACCGGCATGCCATGGACGCCCCGCCCCCCGACGGCCACCCCGGCCCGTCTCTCCGTTCTCTCCCCCGAGCCGGAGCCCCACACGTGAACCGACCGATCCCCCTCGGCGCCGGCCGCTCCTGCGAGCCTTCCGGCCGCGAGTTGACCGATGTCATGCAGAAGGTCGCCCACGGTGACAAGGATGCCTTCTCCGTCCTCTACGACGCTCTCGCACCCCTGGTGTTCGGGATCGTCGTCAAGGTCGTACGCGACCGCTCCCAGTCGGAGGAAGTCGCCCAGGAGGTCATGATCGACCTGTGGCGCCAGGCCGCCCGCTACCGGCCGGGCGCCGGCTCCGTCGTCACCTGGGCGGCCACGATCGCGCACCGGCGGGCCGTGGACCGGGTCCGCTCGGCACAGGCGGCCACCGACCGCGAGCACGCTCGGGCCGCCCGGGAGCACACCACCGCCTTCGACGAGGTCGCCGAGCAGGTGGAGACCCGTCTGGAGTCCGAGCAGGTCCGCCGTTGTCTGCGCGGACTGACCGAACTCCAGCACCAGGCGGTGACCCTGGCCTACTACCAGGGGCTGACCTACCGTGAAGTCGCCGAAACGCTGCGCGCTCCGCTTCCCACCATCAAGACACGCATGCGCGACGGGCTCATCCGGCTCCGCGACTGCATGGGGGTGACCGCATGAAACACCACGCCACCGACACCCACACCCTCGCCGCCGCGTACGCCCTCGGCGCGCTCGACGACGGCGAGCGGAGGGCCTTCGACGCCCATCTGCGGGGCTGTGACGCGTGCCGGCAGGATGCCTCCGAGTTCGAGGCGACCGCGGCCCGTCTGGCGGCGGCCGTGGCCCAGCCGCCGCCCGCCTCGGCCAAGGCACAGGTGATGGCCGCCGTCGACTCGGTCCGCCAGCTGCCGCCCCGCGTGCCCGCCCCGGCCCCCGGAGCGCCGGTGCGCGGCAGGTTCCCGGGCCGCCGTGCCGTACCCCTGGCGCTCGCCGCCTGTGTGGCGGCCGCCGCGCTCGGCGGGGTCGCCGTCTGGCAGGTGAGAAACGGACAGGAGCTCAAGGACCGGGCCCGCCAGTCCCAGCGGCAGCTCGACGCGGTGACCTCGCTCCTGGCGGCCCCCGACGCGCGCACGGTTCACGGGCGGACCGACAACGGTGCGCTGACCACCGTGGTCTCCTCCGACCGGCAGAACAGGGCGGTCTTCACGGCCGCCGGTCTCCCGGCCCCCGGCGCCGGGAGGACCTACCAGCTGTGGCTCGACCACGACGGCACGATGCGCCCCGCCGGACTCATCGACCACGACGGCACCGTCCTCCTCACCGGCAACCCCGCCGACGCCGGCGCCGTCGGTCTCACCCTCGAACCCGCCGGGGGCTCTCCCCGGCCCACCACCGATCCCCTCCTCCTGATGCCTCTGCCCGCCTGAACGACCCCGCCCCCACCGCGTTTCGGACACGTTCCCCACCGGTTCGCCTTTCCACCCATCCGCCCGCCGGGCCGCTGCGAAGTACAGATGAAGCGCGGCGGCCGGCGGCGTGTGGAGTGGGGAGCACCTGGAGTGGAGCAACGGAAAGTGGCCGTGGTGGGCAGCGGGGTGGCGGGCCTGACCGCCGCCTACGTCCTGGCGTCCTCGTGCGAGGTCACCCTGTACGAGGCGGACCACCGGCTCGGCGGTCACGCCCATACGCACGAACTGCCGGGCCCCGGCGGGGACGTGGTGGGCGTGGACTCGGGGTTCATCGTCCACAACGAGCGGACCTACCCCACGCTGCTGCGGCTGTTGCGGGAACTGGGAGTCGGCACGCAGGACGCCGAGATGAGCATGTCGGTGCGGTGCGACGGCTGCGGTCTGGAATACGCGGGCGCCCGCGGGCCGGCCGCGCTGTTCGCTTCCCGGGCCGCGCTGAGGGGCCGCCACCTGCGGCTGCTGGCCGAGGTACCGGTCTTCCACCGCGGCGCCCGGCGCCTCCTGGACCGGGGTGCCGACGCGGACCTCACGTTCGGGGACTTCCTGCGCGGAGGCGGCTTCTCGCGCTATTTCGTCAGCCACTTCGCTCTGCCGCTGGTCGCCGCGGTGTGGTCCTGCCCCGCGCGCACGGCGCTCTCCTACCCGGCCGCCCATCTGTTCGCGTTCCTCCGCCATCACGGCCTGCTGTCCGTCACGGGCTCTCCGCAGTGGAGGACCGTCACCGGTGGTTCCGCCGCGTACGTCACCGCTGCCGCGAAGCACATCCAGCGCGTGCACACCTCCAGTCCGGTCGGCAGGGTCCTGCGCACCGACCGGGGTGTTCTGGTCACCGCCGCGAACAGGGGCACCGAGGCGTTCGACGGCGTCGTCATCGCCGTCCACCCCGACCAGGCGCTGCGCCTGCTGGGGGATCCCACACAGGAGGAGCGGCGGGTTCTGGGCGCGTTCACGTACGCGCGCAACCGCACCGTGCTGCACACCGACACCGCCGTCCTGCCGCGCTCGCCGCGGGCCCGCGCCTGCTGGAACTACCGGATGTCCGGCTGCGACCCCTCGGCGGAGCCCGTGCGCGTCAGCTACGACATGCGGCGCCTGCAGCGGCTGCCCGACGGCGCGGACTACGTCGTGACGCTGGGCGGGGAGGACGGGATCGACGCCGGACGGGTCGTGAAGCGGATGGTGTACGAGCACCCGGTGTACACGTCCGCCTCCGTCGCGGCCCAGAAGCGGCTGCCGGGCCTGAACGACGGGATCACCGCCTTCGCGGGGGCCTGGCACGGCTGGGGATTCCACGAGGACGGCTGCCGCTCCGGTGTCGCCGCCGCCCGCTGCCTGGGTGCGCGGTGGTGACCCGGTCGGCGCAACCCGTGGCGTCGTTGTACGACTGCGTGATCACCCACACGCGCACCACGCCGTTGCGCCGCGCCTTCCGGCACCGCACCTATCTGTGGTGCGTGGATCCGGACCGGCTGCCGGTGCTGCCCCGGCCGGTGCGACCGCTCGCCCGGTTCGATGCCCGCGACCATTTCACCGGGACCGCCGGCACCATCCGCGCGGGACTCGACGCCTGCCTCGCCGCCCACGGCATCGATCTGGACGGCGGACGGGTCGTCATGCTGGCGCACGCCCGGGTGTTCGGGTTCGTCTTCAATCCGCTCAGCGTGTTCTGGTGCCACGACCGCTCCGGTGTCCTCGCCTGCGTCGTCGCGGAGGTCCACAACACCTACGGCCAACGCCACTGCTACCTCTTGCGCCCGGACGGTTCGGGTAAGGCCCGGGCGGCCAAGGAGTTCTACGTCTCCCCCTTCTTCGCGGTCGAGGGCCACTACCGGATGCGGCTGCCGTTGCCCGGCGAACGCCTCCGGCTCACCGTGCACCTCGACGACGCGCGGGGCCGGGTGTTCACGGCCGTCGTCCAAGGGCGCCGCCGTCCCGCCACCGTGCCCGCCCTGCTGTCCGCCGCCGTCCGCAGACCGTGGTCGACCGCCGCCGTCTGGTTCGGCATCCGCCGCCACGGCATCGCGCTGCTGCTGCGCGGTCTGCCCGTACGTCCCCGCCCCCGCTCCGCCCCGCAGGAAGGCACGCCGTCGTGACCCAGCACGCCACCACGTCCTCAGGTCCCGCAGGACCGTCCGGCCGCACCGTCGGGACCCCCGCGCCTGACGTACTGCGTCGGCGGATCCCCTCGACGCGTGCCCCCCGTCCCGCCGGGCCGGTCGTCCGCCGCGCCGAGGTCGACGCGGAGCGCTGGCCGGACGTGGCGCGGACGCCGTCCGCGGGAGCCGCTCGGACGGCCGTGGCCCGTGTGCTCGTGGGCCGGGCCCTGGCCCGGCTCGGGCTCGCGGCGCCCGGCGCGGGCACCGCCGGTCCCCTGCTGGCCCTCCACGACCCGGACGCCTTCCACCGGCGGATCGGCCGCGACGGGCTGATCGGCTTCGGCGAGTCGTACATGGCCGGGGAATGGGACAGCGACGACCTCGCGGGCGTCCTGACCGTGCTCGCGGGCCACGTCGACGAACTGGTCCCGGCCCCCCTGCGAGGGCTGCGCGGGCTGTGGGTCTCCGCGCGGCCGGCCGCCGACCGCAACACGCGCGCCGGGGCCCGCGCGAACATCGGGCGTCACTACGACCTGTCGAACGACCTGTTCTCCGCCTTCCTCGACCCCACCCTCTCCTACTCCTCCGCTCTCTTCTCCGCGTTCCCCGCCCGCGCCGAAGACCTTCCGGAAGCGCAGCACCGCAAGATCGACCGGCTGCTGGACCTCGCCCGGGTCGGCGACGGGACGCGGCTGCTGGAGATCGGTACCGGCTGGGGCGAACTCGCCCTGCGGGCCGCCGCCCGAGGAGCCCGGGTCACCACCCTGACCCTCTCCGCCGAACAGGCCGGTCTGGCCCGGGCCCGGATCGCCGCCGCCGGCCTCTCCGACCGGGTCGACGTCCTCCTGCGCGACTACCGCGACGCGGAGGGCCGCCACGACGCGGTGGTCAGCGTGGAGATGATCGAGGCCGTCGGCGCGGAGTACTGGCCGTCCTACTTCACCGCGCTGCGCCGGGCCCTCGCTCCCGGCGGGAGGATCGCCCTGCAGTCCATCACCATGGGCCACCGGCAGATGCTGCACACGGCCGCCACCCACACCTTCATCAGCAAGTACGTCTTCCCCGGCGGCCTGATCCCCTCGCGCCGGGCCCTCGCCCGGCACTCCGCCGCCGCCGGGCTGACGGTCGCCGCCGACCACGGCTACGGCCCGCACTACGCGGAGACCCTCCGGTTGTGGCGGGAGCGGTTCGCCGCCGCCCGGCCCGCCGTGACCGCGCTCGGCTTCGACACCGTCTTCCAGCGGATGTGGGAGTTCTACCTCGCCTACTCGGAAGCCGGGTTCCGCTCCGGCTACCTCGACGTGCGCCACCTGCTCCTCACCGAAGGGACCCCCCGTTGAAGTCCGCCGCCGACTCTCTCGCCCGGCTCATCGGCCACGTCCTGCCGGGCCCTCTGCCGGTACGCCTCCACGCCTGGGACGGCAGCCGGTGCGGCCCCGCGGACGCCCCCGTCGTCACGCTCCGCTCCCCCGACGCCCTGCGCCGTCTGATCCGGCGGCCCGGCGAGCTCGGCCTCGCCGAGGCGTACATCACCGGCGACCTCGATGTCGACGGGGACCTCGCCGAAGCCCTGTCGCGGGCCGGACGCACCGTCCGCGACCGCCCGGCCGGCCGACCCCGGCCGGCCCGTCTGGCGGCGGCCGCCGCTCTCGCCGTGCGTCTCGGTGCGGCCGGTCCGCCGCCGCCGCGCCCCGGCGGGCGGGCCCGCCTGACCGGCCCCCTGCACAGCGCCTCACGCGACCGGGCCGCCATCAGCCACCACTACGACCTGTCCAACGACTTCTACGCGCTCCTCCTCGACCCGTCCATGGCGTACTCCTGCGCCTACTGGACCCGCCCCGGCGACCCCGCGTACACCCTTGCCGACGCCCAGCGGGACAAGCTCGAACTGATCTGCCGCAAGCTCGCCCTGCGCCCCGGTGACCGGCTGCTCGACGTCGGCTGCGGCTGGGGTGCGCTCACCGTGCACGCCGCCCGCGAGCACCGGGCGCGCGTCACCGCCGTCACGCTCTCGCGGGCCCAGCGCGATGTCGTCGCCGAGCGGGCCGCCCGGGAGGGGGTGACCGATCTGGTGGACGTCACGCTCCGGCACTGGCGGCACGTGGACGGCGGCGGCTACGACGCGGCGGCCGCCGTCGAGATGGGCGAACACGTCGGCGACGCCGAGTACCCCGCCTTCACCGCGAAACTCCACGAGGTGCTGCGTCCGGAGGGCCGGCTGCTCGTCCAGCAGATGTCCCGGAGCGCCCGCGCCCCCGGAGGAGGGGCCTTCATCGAGACGTACATCGCCCCCGACATGCACATGCGGCCCGTCGGGCGGACCGTGGACATGCTCGAAGGCGCCGGGCTCGAAGTCCGCTCCACCGAAGCGCTCCGCGAGCACTACACCGCCACCATCGACGCCTGGCGCGCGACCCTCGAAGAGCGCTGGGACGAGGTCCGGGCCCTCGTCGGGGAGACCACCGGCCGGGTGTGGCGCCTCTACCTGGCCGGGGCCTCGCTCGCCTTCGCGGAACGCCGCATGGGCGTGGACCAGATCCTCGCCGTACGGCCGTCCCGTGAAGGGACGTCCGCCATGCCGGCCACGCCCGTCACCTGGTACGGCGCCCCGGGTGCGGCGTGACCGGCACGGACTGGGGCGCACTCGGCCTCAACCTCGCCTGGTGCGCGGTCGCGGCGGCGTCCGTGCTCCTCGTGACCTTCGCCGTGGCCGTCCGCCGGGGGCTGCACCGCATCGTCGACATCGCGTGGGGCCTCGCCTTCGCCGTCGTCGCCGCGGCCACCTGGACGCTGTCCGTCGGGCACGGCGACGACGGGCGGCGGCTGCTCGTCGCGGCGGCCACCGCGGTCTGGGGGCTGCGGCTGGCGGTGCACATCGCCCGGCGCTCCCGCGGCCACGGCGAGGATCCCCGCTACACGGCACTCCTCGACAAGGCCGGAGGCAACCGGACCCGGTACGCGCTGCGCACCGTCTATCTCGCGCAGGCGGCCCTGGTCTGGCTGATCTCCCTGCCCGTCCAGGCCGCCTCCTACAGCTCCCGCCCCCTGGATGCCCCGGCCTTGTGCGGGATCGCGCTCTGGGCTCTCGGGCTCGGGTTCGAGGCGGTCGGGGACCAGCAGCTTGCGCGCTTCAAGCGGGATCCCGCCCACCGGGGACACATCATGGACCGGGGTCTGTGGTCCTGGACGAGGCACCCCAACTATTTCGGCGACAGCCTCGTGTGGTGGGGGCTGTACCTGTCGGCCTGCACCGCCTGGCAGCCGGCTCTCCTGACCCTGCTGTCCCCGGTCCTGATGACCCTTCTGCTGACCGTCGGCAGCGGCAAGCGCCTTCTGGAGAAACACATGGCCGACCGTCCCGGGTACGCGGAGTACGCCGCACGCACGAGCGGATTCCTGCCGCTGCCCCCGGGCCGGGCCTCCATGACCGGGCGGAGGCGCGCCGGATGAGCACACACCCGTCGGACGGCCTGCGGGAGCACCGCGCCCTCACACTCCGCCGGCCGCGCCCGGCCCCGGCCGGCGCGGTCCTCGTCCTGCACGGTGGTCGCGCCGATTCCCTCGCGCCACCCTCTCCGCTCAATCTGCCCGGTCTGCGGATGCGCCCGTTCCTGCGCGCGATGGTCCTGGACCCACGCTTCTCGGACGTTCTGATCGCTTCCGTCCGTTACCGGGTGCGTGGCTGGAACGGGGACCGCGCCGACCCCGTCCGGGACACCCGGCGCGCGCTGGAGGAGCTGCGGCGTACCGCCGGGCCGCTGCCCGTGGTCCTCGTCGGGCATTCCCTGGGTGCCCGAGCGGCGCTGCGGGCGGCCGACGACCCTCAGGTACGGGGCGTCGTCGCCCTGGCCCCCTGGTGCCCACCGGGCGAGCCGGCCGGGCACCTGACGGACCGTACGGTCCTGGCCCTCCATGACGAGGCCGACCGGGTCACCTCCGCCGCGTCGACCTGGGACTACCTCGCCCGCGCCGCCGCGGCCGGTGCGCGCGTCCGCGGGATCCGCATGCCGCGCGGCGGCCACGCCATGATCCGCGACGCCCGCCGCTGGCACCGTGTCACGACGGCCTGCACGGCAACGGTGCTCGGGCTCCCGACGCCGCACACGCGTCCTTGGTCACGGGCCTGACGGCTTTCGGCCAAGATCCGGCATCGATGGGGGAACTTCTCCGCGAGCCCGCTAGTTTCTACATTGTTGTAGAAACATGTTCGGTGGAACACTTCACCCGGAGGAACGCTCGTGGCCCTGTGGGACCGCATCAAGGAATCCGCGTCAACCATGCAGACGCAGTTGGTGGCGAAGAAGAACGACCTGAAGTCCGGTGCCTTCCGTGACGCGTCGATGGCGATGTGCGCCCTGGTGGCGGCGGCCGACGGCACCATCGACCCGTCCGAGCGGCGCCGGGTCGCCCAGCTGATCATGAGCAACGAGGTGCTGCAGAACTTCGACGCCACCGACCTCCAGCGGCGCTTCGAAGCCAACCTCGACCGGCTGGTCGCCGACTTCGACTTCGGCAAGGTGAGCGTCCTCCAGGAAATCGCCAAGGCGAAGAAGAAGGAGAACGAGGCACGTGCGGTCATCCAGATCGGCATCGTCATCGGCGGCGCGGACGGTGACTTCGACCAGAAGGAGCAGGCCGTCGTGCGGGAGGCGTGCCTGATGCTGGGTCTGGCGCCGCACGAGTTCGACCTGTAGGCGCCGACGTGGCACGGGCCCCGGGCCGGCGGGTCGAACTCCCGTCGGCCCGGGGCCCGTTCACATGGGTGTCGCCGCGCGCAGCACTGCCAGCAGGGTGATCGTGGAGTTCGCCGACGACAGGGCGGACAGGACGGTGCCCGCGCCCGCCGCCCAGGAGGCGATCCCGACGCCGGTGCAGAGCGAGGGCCAGCTCCGGGCGGCCGGGGCCGGTGCCAGCAGGGCGGACATGCGCCGGGGCACCTGGCCCGGGGCGGCCATCGCGGGAAGCCCGGTGGCGGCCCCCGCCGGCGGGAAGAGGGCGGCCCTGCC
This sequence comes from Streptomyces sp. NPDC001515, assembly GCF_053597115.1. Taxonomy (NCBI): domain Bacteria; kingdom Bacillati; phylum Actinomycetota; class Actinomycetes; order Kitasatosporales; family Streptomycetaceae; genus Streptomyces; species Streptomyces sp. NPDC001515. The sequence continues at coordinate 98,746 of NZ_JBSFHN010000020.1, read as the reverse complement.
GATGGCCCGCGCCACGACGGCGCGGTCTCCCAGCACCTGAGCGGCTTCTTCGTCCGCCCACCGCTCCGTCGTGAACGAGACGGCCGTGCACAGCGGGCGCAGGAACGGGTTGCAGCGCGCGGCCAGTCGGGCCGCGAGGACGTACCGGTGGTGGTGGCCGGTGAGGTGGGCCCGCTCATGGGCGAACAGCGCGCGCCGTTCGCGGGGTCGGAGTGCGCCGAGCATCGCCGTGGACACGACGACGCGCCCCCTGTTCCGGCCCGGCAGGGCGTGCGCGTAGGGGCGCTCGTCGGGCAGCACCACGACGGCCGTCGGGCGCAGACGCGCCAGGGCCCGGTGCGCGCGCCGTCGGACCCGGTAGTGGCCCGACACGACGCGGGCGCTGCTCGCGAGGGCGAGCAGAAGGACGGGGATGGCGGCGATCCCGACGGCCTCGTCGTGCGGGATCACGGCCCGTACCGCGGGCGACGACCAGCCGTCGGGCAGGGGGTTGCCCGGCAGTTGGGCGGTGCCGGCCACCACCAGGAGCGCGAGGCACAGGGTGGAGCACGCCGCCATCACGACGCCCACGGCGGTCAGCAGGCGGGTGGCGGTCCGGGGGTGCAGTCGGGCCGACGCCAGGTGCGCGACGGGCCAGGCGGTCACCGGAAGGACCAGGGGAAGGAGTACGAACACGCCCACGGGCTCAGCCGGTCCCCGTGTCGTCGCCCGTGCGCCGCAGGAGTTCGCGGACGGTCCGCTCGTCGGACTCGGAGAGCGACACCAGGAAGCTCGCCAGTACGGCATCCCGGTCGGGTTCGCTGTCCAGCACCTTGCGCATCCTCATCGCGGCGAGTCCCGCCCCGTCGGCCGCCGGTGACCACCGGAAGGAACGCCCGTCGCGGACGCGGGTGACCACCTGTTTGCCGAGCAGCCGGGCCAGGATCGTCACGACGGTGGTGTGGGCGAGGTCCCCGGTGACCCGTTCGCGGATCCAGCCCGCCGTGACGGGTTCTCCGGCGTCGTGCAGCAGGTCGAGTATCTGCGCTTCCAGCTCTCCGTGCCGGCGCCGCGAGGGACGGGGCGAGGGGGGCGACACGATGGGGCCTCCTGCACGACGACTGCCCCGTACGCGGTGGCGCGCCAGGGGCGGGGAACGCGTCATCGTATCCAATACCGGGCCGGTCGCCCACGCGGCGACCGGGCGAGTGGCCGGGCGCCTCGGCATGGGCGGTCCCCTCCCGGCCGGAACGGTAAAGACACAGCAAAAGACGCTCGTCAAGAGCCGATACCGGCGCGCCTGGCGATGGGTTTCGGCCTTTCCGGCAGCATGACGCCGCCGAGAGCCGGAAGCAAGGCCCCGGCGATCTATCCTCTACACAGTTGTAGAACGTGGGCGCCGGGTGACGATGCTCTCGCGCGCTCCACGACTTCTTCTTCCCACCCTCGTACGCACATAAGGGAGTGAACGCCGCGATGGTGTTCAAACGACTGCTCGGCTCACTCGGCGTGGGCGGCCCCACGGTCGACACGGTGCTCGCCCCGGGAGCCACCGCTCCCGGGGGCAGCCTCTCCGGCCATGTCCATCTCCGGGGCGGCAGCGCCGACTTCGACATCGACCACATCGCCCTGGAGCTGGTCGCCCGCGTCGAGGCGGAGCACGACGACGGCGAGAGCCAGGGTGTCGTCACGTTCGACCGGTTCACCGTCGGCGGAGGATTCCGTCTGGCCGCCGGCGCCGAGCAGAGTCTGCCGTTCACCGTACGGCTTCCGTGGGAGACCCCCATCACCGAGCTGTACGGTCAGGCCCTCGGCATCGTCCTGGGCGTACGGACCGAGCTCTCCGTCTCCGGCGCCAGGGACAAGGGCGACCTGGACCAGCTCGCGGTCACCCCGCTCCCCGTCCAGGAGGCGATCCTCGATGCCTTCGGCCGGCTCGGCTTCGGCTTCGACTCCGCCGACCTGGAGTACGGTCGCATCGGCGGAACCGGCCAGCAGCTGCCCTTCTACCAGGAGCTGGAGCTGACGCCCGCCCCGCAGTACGCCCACGCGGTGAACGAGATCGAGGTGACCTTCCTCGCCACCCCCGGCGGCATGGAGGTCGTCCTCGAAGCGGACAAACGCGGTGGCCTCTTCTCCGATGGCCACGACGCCCTCACGCGGTTCACCGTGGGCCACGACGGCGTCGAGCACCAGGACTGGACCGCGCTCGTCGACGGGTGGGTACGGCACCTCGTCGAGCACCGCCCGGCCCACGCCGGCCACACCTCCTACGACGCCGGGTACGGCCACGGCGTGCCCCACGCCGAACACCACCACGACGGCGGCCACCGTGCCGGACCGGGCATGGGTACCGCCGTCGCCGTCGGCGCAGCGGGTCTCGCCGTGGGCGTCGTCGGCGGCATGGTCGCCGCCGAGGCCGTGGACGAGATCGGCGACTTCTTCGAGGGCGACGACGAGGGCGGGGAGGACTGACCGTGTTCGGGATCAGCGAGCTGGCGATCGTCCTGATCGTGGTCGTCGTGGTGCTCGGCGCGAAGAAGCTGCCGGAACTGGCCCGGTCCGCGGGCTCGTCGGCCCGCATCCTCAAGGCGGAGGCCAGAGCGCTCAAGCACCAGGACGATCGAGTCGGAGACGGACCCGCCACGCCACGCGTCATTCCGGGCGAGACGGTCTCCCGGCGCGACACCGGACAGGGCCCGCCCGCGTAGGTCCCGGTGGCGTCACCGGGCGCGGGAAGCCCGGGAGGACGTGGATCGGCGGCGCGCCTAGGGTGGAGAGGGACGGGGGGACGCGCACCGTTCGCGGGGGCCGCGGCAGGGCCGGATGCCGTCCGGCGGCCCCGGGCGCCCGCGACAGCTCCGAGGGAAGGGCGAATCATGCCGGCAGAGGCACGCGGCGACGATGTCTACCAGTCGCAGAGCGACGGCCAGGACCCGCCGAACGACGACCTCGATCTGGAGAACACGCTCGACGAGCGGGATCTCGACGACGTGATGGAAGAGGGCTATTCCCCGCCCGAGCGGCCCCTGGCCGTCGACAAGTACGGCACGACGGGCGAGGAGGAGCGACTCGGCGAGTCGCTGGACCAGCGCCTGGCCCAGGAGACCGAGGACGTGCGGCCGCCGGACGGTGACGGCATCGGGGACCTGGCGGACGGCGAGGGCGAACCCCTGGAGCCGGGCGACGAGACGCGTTCGGGCCGGCTGAGCGCGGAGGACGAGGTGCCGGGGCGGCGTACGGACGTCTACGCCGATGACGTGGGCATCGACGGCGGCGCCGCATCGGCCGAGGAGGCCGCCGTGCACACCACGGACGAGGCGGAGGAACAGGGCAGGGAGGGCTGACCGGCCGGGTCCGGGTGCGCGGTCGCGGGGACGCCGGTCAGCGCCGGAGGATGCAGAAGGGGTGTCCCGCCGGATCGGTGAGTACCCGCGCCCTGTCCCCGTGGGGCTGGTGATCCGGCTTGCCCGCACCCAGCTCCAGCAGCCGGGTCTCCGCCTCGTCCAGAGTCCCCGCCACGGTGAAGCAGAGGTGGAGCTGCTGCGGGACGGTCCCGTCGGGCCAGGTCGGGGCCCGGTGGTCCGCGACCCGCTGGAATCCGATGAAGAGTCCGTCCCCACGGTTGAGACCGGCGAACTCGGCGTCCGACTTCGGGTGCGGTTCGAAGCCGGTGGCCTTCTGGTAGAACGCCGCCAGAGCGAGGGGATCGGGGCAGTCCAGCGTGATCGCGGCCAGTTCCATCTCCAGGGACATGCGGCCTCCGAGCCGGTCAGTGGCGGGTGCGCCGTCCGTCGTGCCGTGCGCCCCGGACACGGAGCCCACCGGCCTCGCCGCCTCCGGAGACGTCATATGACGGGAGTGGCGGACAGGGCGTCAGCGAGTCGGGCGATCGGGTCGCCGTCGTACCGGTGCCGGGACTGCTGGGCGGGCCAGGTCGAGAACGCGTCGTCGGACCAGCGCGGAACGACGTGAACGTGCAGATGCGGCACGGACTGCTCCGAGCCGGGTCCGCTGGCGCTCAGGATGTTCACGCCTTCGGCCCCGAGCGCGGTCCGCATGGTGGCGGCGACCTGCTGGACCAGCGCCGTCGTGTGCGTCAGGACGTCTGCGGGGACGGTGAAGATGTCCGGCCAGTGGGCCGTGGGGATGACGAGGGTGTGCCCTGGCGCCAGGGGATTCAGCGGGGCGAGCGCGCTGGCCACCGGTCCACGTGTCACCCATCGGGCGTCGCCGTCCCGGAGGAGTCGGCAGAAGGTGCAGTCCACGGCCCAAGACTGCCACAGCCGCCTGGGCGGCCGGGCACACGGGAAGGCGACGTGCGCGTGCAGCGCCCCGCCCGGGGCCGCCATTCGGCAGCTCGCGCGGGGCGTGTGATCAGGCGTCAGCCGTTGAGCCAGTCACCGCCGATCAGTTCACGGACGTGGTCGACGGCTTCAACGGTCCGGCCTCGGGCCAGGAGCGCCGCGCCGTCGTCGTCGCGTACGAGGACGTCCTGGCCCAGGAACCAGCGGGTCCGTTCCCCTGCGGGACAGGCGGGGACCGGCAGTCGTGCGAAGTGCGTCTCCAGGGGCCCCATGCTGTCGTCGCCCGGTTCGAGGACGTCGCAGAGTTCTCCGTCGGCGTGCAAGGACTCGGACAGGACGAGCTCGACGAAGAAGACGGACAGACGCTCCAGCCACGTCTCCCACTGCTCGGCGCTCTTGTCGGCGAGGTCGAGCCGGATGAACACCGAGGGATCGTCGGCCGGAAGGTGTTCCAGGAGGACTCCCCAGGATGCGGCTCCCTGGTTCTCGTGGCGGAAGACCAGCGCCTCACGCGCCTCGTCGATATACAGGTGTGCCGGATCGAGCAGCACGTCGTGGTTGCTGGTGAGATCACGGCGACGCCCGAACAACGCGTATGCCTCGCGCAACGCCGCCGGCAGGGGGATGCCCAGTCTCGCCTCGGCGGCGGCGAGATCGGCCTCCGTCCATCCGTCGGATCCGTCGAGCGCCGCCCCGGCCCAGTGAGCGGCGAAGTCCTGGACGAAGGCCCACGCGGCGGTGCGGCTTTCCACCCCTCGGGAGAGCGACGCGGCAAGATCGAACTCTTGTGTCATGCCGGGACGATATCCGTCTCGCCCACCACGATGTCACCGCTGCCTGACGCGTGGTCCGGTGGCGGGGCGGCTCCTCCTGCCTCCGGGCGCGCGGAGGCGGTGCCGGAGGAGGAAGCCGCTTCCCTATTCGATGCCGGCCGCGCGGAGTTCTTCGATCGCTCGGCGCAGATCGTCGAAGGCTCGCTGCTCGTCGCGGCGGGAGTCACGACCGGTCGGCAGGAGCCGGTTCCCGGCACCGCGAGCGCGGTCGTAGGCGTCGAAGCAGGTGAGCACCCTTTCGATGGGGGGTCGGGAGGGCGAGTCGGGTATACGCGGGGGCATGGATGGTCCTTCGGTGCGCGGGAGTCGAGGTCGGGGGGAAGGGGTGTGTCCGGCCGGGTGGCACGCGGCGACGTGGGGCCACGGGCGAGGACGTCCGGCGGTCTTGCGCGTACGAGGGCTGCCGGGCGGCGGGTCCCGGCATCGTGGCCGCGGGCGGCACGGCGGGCACGCGGGAGCCGGGTACGGGACAGCGGGGGCACGGCGAACCTTCCAGGGCGCGGCTGAGACAACGCCGACCAGGCTTCCCGGCACACCACCCGCTCCGAAGGAACGAGCCAGGCGACATGGTATCCGGAGTGAAGGAGCGGGACAGGGGGCCGTCCTCCGGTCCGCGCTCCGCCCCGTTCCTCCTGACGTTCCCCTGCCCCCGTGCGCCTTCGCCGTGCCGTTACGGGGCGCCGCAGCTGCCTGAACGGGGCGCAGGGGCGCACCGTGGCGCCGGAGCGGTCCGGACGGGCAGGCCCCTACCGACGACGGGCTGCGACGCGGCGGGCCGCGTACAGGATGGCTCCGACAATCAGTACGGCCGCGCCGGTGACGACGGAGGGCAGGGGCAGGGCGAAGGCCAGGGCCGCGCAGCCGGCCAGGCCGACGACGGGGACGAGTCGGGCGGGGCGGCCCTCGGCGCGGGTCAGGGTCCAGGCGGAGGCGTTGGCGACGGCGTAGTAGGCGAGGACACCGAAGGAGGAGAAGCCGATCGCACCGCGTACGTCGGTGGTGGCGGCCGCGACGGCGACGACGGCGCCCACGAGGAGTTCGGCCCGATGAGGGACCTTGTGGCGCGGGTGGACGGCGGCCAGGGCGTGGGGCAGATGGTGGTCCCGGGCCATGGCGAGGGTGGTGCGGGAGACGCCGAGGAGGAGGGCGAGCAGGGAGCCGAGTGCGGCGAGGGCGGCGGTGATCCGCACGACGGGGACCAGCCCGCCGGCGCCGGCCGCGCGGGCGGTCTCCGTCAACGGGGCCTCGGCGGAAGCGAGAGCGTCGGGGCCGAGGACCACGAGGGCGGAGACGGCGACGAGCGCGTAGACGGCGAGGGTGACGCCGAGGGCGGTCGGGATGGCGCGCGGGACGGTACGGGCGGGGTCGCGGACCTCTTCGCCCAGGGTGGCGATGCGGGCGTACCCGGCGAAGGCGAAGAACAGCAGGCCCGCCGCTTGCAGTACCCCGCCCGGCGTCGCGTCCGCGCCGATGTCCAGGCGCTGCGCCTGCGCGGCGTCGGAGGTGACCGCGGTGACGGCGACCGCGGTGAGGACGGCCAGGACGACGCCCACGACGGCGCGTGTGAGCAGGGTGGACTTCTGTACACCGGTGCAGTTGGCCGCCGTGAGACCGACGACCGCGGCGACGGCGACCGCGTGGGCGTGGGCGGGCCAGAGGTAGGTGCCGGCAGTCAGCGCCATGGCCGCGCAGGAGGCGGTCTTCCCGACGACGAACGCCCAGCCCGCCAGATGGCCCCAGAACGCGCCGAGGCGTTCGCGCCCGTACACGTAGGTGCCGCCGGATGCCGGGTAGAGGGCGGCGAGGCGGGCGGAGGAGGTGGCGTTGCAGTACGCGACGATCGCGGCCAGGGCCAGTCCGAGGAGCAGCCCGGAGCCGGCCGCGCGGGCGGCCGGGGCCAGGGCGGCGAAGATCCCGGCGCCGATCATCGACCCGAGTCCGATCATCACGGCGTCCGGCACGCCCAGGCGCCGCCGCAGTTCGTCGGGCAGTCCGGCCGCGGGTGGGGGCGTGCTGCTCACGGTCACTTCTCCTTGCCGGACGCGCTCGCGGACGGGCTCCGCGTCGCGCGGGCACGATAGAGCACGAACCTGAACGGCGCGTGGTGCCCGTGCGTCGTCGGGAACGGCCCCCGTGCCGACGCGTGATGACTGGTCGTCGGCGCTGGTCCGCCCACGGGACGCCGCCGGCGCCGGCTCGCCGTGAGTCGACCGCGCACGACCCTCCCGGGGACGGGCGGTGGCTCCCCCGCCCCTGGGGCCCGGCGGTCCCTACGCGTCGTCGAGTTCGGCACGTACGCGGCGCGAGGGCTGGAAGACGTACAGGTCGAGAATCGCGGGCGGTTCGGCCAGGCCGGGGCCGCCGTCGCGGACCCAGGCGGTGATGTCGGCGGCGGCGTCCGGGTCGTTGACCTGGCCCAGCCAGACGGGCCGGCCGCCTGCCCTGCGGCCTTCGGCGGAGGGCTGGATCACGATGACGTTCGCCCGCTCGCACGCGTCGAGGCAGTCGGCGCGGCGGATGGCGGCGATGCCGGAGAGGGCGGTGCGCAGGTCGGTGAGCTGGGCCTCGTGGTCGAGGTGCGGCACCTTGCCCGGGGTGCCGCAGCAGCATCCGCGGCAGACGGTGACGGTGCAGCGGGGCGGGCCGGAGGGGACGGCGGCCCGTGCGCGTCGGGTGCGTCCGCTCATTCGGCGTTCCCGGGGAGCGAGGCCGTCCAGGCGCGTTCGCGCAGCAGGCGCAGGCCGTTGAGGCCGACGACGACGGTGGAGCCCTCGTGGCCCGCGACGCCGAGCGGCAGCGGGAGCGTGCCGATGAGGTCCCAGGCCACGAGGACGGTGATGAAGACGGCGGCGACGGCCAGGTTCTGGATCACCAGGCGGCGGGCCCTGCGGGACAGGTTCACCGCGGCGGGGACGGTGGTGAGTTCTGCGCGGACGACGACGGCGTCGGCGGTCTCCAGCGCGAGATCGGAGCCCGCCCCGCCCATGGCGATGCCGGTGTGGGCGGCGGCGAGGGCGGGCGCGTCGTTGACGCCGTCGCCCACCACCAGAACGCGACGCCCCTCGGCCTCCCACCGCTGTACGGTGGCGGCCTTGTCCTGAGGGAGCAGCGCGGCGCGGACGTCCGTGATGCCGGTGCGGGCGGCCAGGTGGCAGGCGGCGCGTGCGTTGTCGCCGGTCAGCAGGACGGGGGTGCGGCCGGTCAGCTTCGTGAGGGCGGACACGGTGGCGGCGGCGTCCGGGCGGAGACGGTCGGAGAGGCCGAGGAGTCCGGCGGGGGCGCCGTCGCGCAGGACGAGGACGACGGTGCGCCCGCGCTCTTCGAGGTCCTTCACCCGGCGCCGGATGTCGGGGTCGGTGGTGGGGAGCCGGGCCGGTGAGCCCACGCGGACGGTGTGACCGCCGATCACGGCCGTGACGCCCGCGCCGGGTTCGGAGGTGAAGTCGGTGGCTTCGGGAAGAGGAAGTCCGCGTTCGGCGCAGGCGTCGACAACGGCGCGGGCCAGGGGGTGCTCGCTGGGGTGCTCGGCCGCTGCCGCCAGGGCCAGCACCGTGTGCCGGTCCAGGCCGGAGCCGGGGGCGGCATGGATGTCGGTGACGCGTGGGGTGCCCTCGGTCAGGGTGCCGGTCTTGTCCAGGGCGGCGAGGTCGGTGGCGCCCAGGCGCTCCATCACGACCGCCGACTTGACGAGGACGCCGTGACGTCCGGCGTTGGCGATCGCGGACAGCAGCGGCGGCATCGTGGACAGCACGACCGCGCACGGGGAGGCGACGATCATGAAGGTCATTGCCCGGAGCAGGGCCGGGCGCAGTTCGTCACCGAGGGCGAGGGGGATCGCGAAGACGGCCAGGGTGGCCACGACCATGCCGATCGAGTACCGCTGTTCGATCCTCTCGATGAACAGCTGGGTGGGGGCCTTGGTCTCGGAGGCTTCCTCGACCATCGTCACGATCCGGGCGATGACCGAGTCCGAGGGATCGCGCGCGACCCGTACGCGCAGTGCTCCGGTGCCGTTGACGGTGCCGGCGAACACCTCGTCGCCCGTCCGCCTGGCCACCGGCAGCGGTTCGCCGGTGATGGTGGCCTGATCGACGTCGGAGGCGCCGTCGACGACCTGCCCGTCGGCGCCGATCCGCTCGCCCGGCCGCACCAGGACGATGTCTCCGACGCGGAGGGAGTCCGCGGGTACGCGCTCCTCGCCGCCGCCGGGCAGGAGCCGGACCGCCGTGGCCGGCGCGAGGTCGAGGAGACCGCGGACGGAGTCGGCGGTCCGCGCGGTCGCGACGGCCTCCAGCGCGCCGGAGGTGGCGAAGATGACGATCAGCAGGGCTCCGTCGAGTACCTGGCCGATGGCGGCCGCGCCGATGGCGGCGACCACCATCAGCAGGTCGACGTCCAGGGTCCGGTCCCTCAGGGCCTTCAGCCCCTCCCACCCGGGCTCCCAGCCGCCCGTGACATAGGTGGCCGCGAACAGGGTCCCCCACAGCCATGCCGGGCCGTCGAGTACGTACGCGGGCAGCGCGAGCGCGAACAGCACCAGCGCGGTCAGCGCCCAGCGGGCCTCCGGCAGCGCGAGCAGCCGGGTACGGCGCGGGGACCGGACGGGCCGGGCGGCGGGGGCCGGGGTGGGTGGGGCGGACCGCTGCCGGCCGAGGACCGAGGACATGGCGGGACAACCCTTCGCGGGTGGGTGGATCGGCGGTGACACTCCCACCATACAAGAACACCTGAACAGGTCTTCATATGTCATCGGTACGATGGAGCCATGGGCCACGGACGCGACACCACCGCCAGCAGCTCCACCACCCGCGAACGCCTCGACGCCGTGGGCACCGCCGACGTCGCCGCCACCCTCCAGGCCCTCGCCACCCCCTCCCGGCTCCACATCCTGGCCCGCCTCCAGGAAGGCCCGTGCGCGGTCGGCGATCTCGCCGACGCCGTCGGCATGGAGCCCTCCGCCTGCTCCCACCAGCTCAGGCTGCTGCGCAACCTCGGCCTCGTCACCGGCGAACGGCACGGCCGCTCGATCGTGTACGCCCTCTACGACGACCATGTCGCCGAACTCCTCGACCAGGCCCTCTACCACGTCGAGCACCTGCGCCTCGGCATCCGCGACGCCTCCCCCGCACCGGGCGTCACCGCCACGAGCGGCTGACCCCCGCCCGGCTCCCCCTTACGCGGGCGCGACGTCCCGCCGCGCACCCTCGACGATGCCCGCCGGCGCCTCCGCCGACTCGGGCGTGAGCCGGTAGAAGCCCTGGAGGCCGATGGAGTTCTCGAGGCGGCCGTCCACCACGTACTTCAGGCTGCGGGTCCTGCCCCGGGCGTTCCGCCAGGTGAGGCCGGGGAGCAGGGCGCCCGGTACGGGGCGTGTCGAACCGTACGGGTGCCTTGCGCAGGGCGCGGCAGGCGTCGCGGGTCCGCAGGTCGGTGAAGGCGTCATGGCCGCGATCGCAGGAGTCGGCACCGACAGCAGGCGCCGACGGGGCCGGGGCGCGAGGCGTGGCCCCCTTCAGCCTCCGGCCTGAATCCGGAGGCCGGCCAGGGTGAGGTCGAGGGCGGAGCGGAACTGGTCGGCGTCGTCGTGGCCCTCGAATTCGTCCACGGTCTGGTGGACGTACGGGAATTCGGCGGGGTCGAGGGTGCGCCAGGCCCGGGTGTAGCGACCCAGGAACTCGTCGCGGCTCACCGCGCCGTCGAGGACTTCGAGGGGCGGGTCCTGTCCGATGTCGAGGGCGGAGCCGACCACGACACCGATCACCGCCGTCACCGCGTGGAAGCGCTGGCGCGGGGTGAGGTCGAGGCGCAGCGTGTGCTGGCCGAGGCGTTCGTAGAGCCGCAGCGAGTTGCCCTGGGCGAGTGCGGAGCGCATGAAGCGGGTGCCCAGCCAGGGGCGCTTCACGATCGCGGCGAAGAGGGTGAGCGCCGACGCGCGCAGGTCGTCGATGGGGTCGTCGGAGGGCGGCAGCGCCTCGACCTCGGCGAGGACGCCGGCGATCACGTGGTCGGTGGCGCGGTCGAGGAGTTCCTCCTTGTTGGCGACGTACCAGTAGATGCTGGCGACGCCGCCGCCGAGGCGCTGCGCGAGCGCGCGGAAGGTGAGGGCCGACTCTCCTGCCTCGTCGAGCAGGGCCACGCTCTCGGTGATCACGGACTCCAGCGAGTGCGACGCCCGTCGGCGTCCTTCGCCCGAGCGGCTCTGCATGCGCGCCACGGCTCACATCCCTCATCGACCGGTTTCCGACCTGCCTGCCTTGCGTCCTCATCGAACGCCGTTCTATCGTACTTCATCGAACGTCGTTCGATAGTCGAACGCTGTACGAGTGGAGGACACCATGACTACCGATACCGGCTCCGCCGGAACCACTGACGCCACCGGTGCCGCCACTCGCGGCGGCGGCTCGCGTACATACCCCTCGCTCCGCGCGGCCTGGATCCCGATGCTCGCGCTCTGTCTGGCCTTCTTCGTCGAGATGGTCGACAACACACTGCTCTCGATCGCCCTGCCGACCATCGGCCGGGACCTCGGCGGCAGCACCACTTCGCTGCAGTGGGTCACCGGCGCCTATTCACTGACCTTCGGGGGGCTGCTGCTGACCGCGGGCTCGATGGCCGACCGGATAGGGCGCCGCAAGGTGCTGCTGGTGGGCCTGGGCATCTTCGGGGCGCTCAGCCTCTGCGCCCTCGCGGTCGACACGACCGGTCAGCTCATCGCGTTGCGCGCCGCGCTCGGCGTCCCCGCCGCGGCGATGGCGCCGATCACCAACTCGCTGGTCTTCCGGCTCTTCGACGAGAAGGCCCTGCAGATGCGGGCCATGACCGTCATGATCGTCGTCGGCATGTCCGGCTTCGTCCTCGGTCCGCTGCTCGGCGGCACCGCGCTGGCCCATGTCGGCTGGGAGTGGCTGCTGGTCGTCAACGCGCCGATCGCGCTCATCGCCGTCATCGGCGTACGGCTCGGGGTCCCCGCCGACCGTCGCGAGGACCTCACCACCGACCGCCTCGACCTGCCCGGCGCGTTCCTCAGCGTCTCCGCCATGGGCCTGGCCTGCTACTCCCTGACCAGCGGCGTCGAGCACGGCTGGCTGTCGGCCGCGACGGTGGCCTCGGTCGTCGGCGCGGTGGCCGCCGGGGCGGGCTTCGTACTCCGTGAGCGCCGGGCCGCGGCGCCCATGCTGGACCTGAAGGTGTTCACGCGGGGCACGGTCCGTGGCGCCGCGATCGCCCAGGTGGGCACGGCCATCGCCATGGCCGCCGTGATGTTCGGCATGATCCTGCACTTCCAGTACGCCTACGGCTGGAGCCCGGTCCGCGCCGGCCTCGCCAATCTGCCGATCATCGTGACCATGATCGCGGCCACCCCGCTCTCGGAAGGGCTCGCCCGCCGCTACGGCCACCGCGTCGCCTGCCTGGTCGGCTCGGCCTGCCTGGCCGTGTCGCTGGCCGGCATGGCCTGGGGCGTCTACCACGGTTACGCGGTCATCGCGGCCTGCATGGTGGTGATGACGATCGGTCTGCGCACCGTGATGACCATCTGCGCGGTCGCGCTCGTCGACGCGATGCCCAGCAACCGCACCTCCATCGGCGCCGCCCTCAACGACACCGCCCAGGAGGTCGGCTCCAGCGTCGGCACCGCCGTCGCCGGCACGCTGATCGCCGCCCTGGTCACCGCCATACTGCCGGCGGGCGTCTGGAGCAGCGATCTGATCCGGTCCTTCTTCCACGGCGAACGCATCACCTACGGCGTTCTCGCCGTCGTCGTCGGCCTGATCGCCGCCCTCGGCTCCCTGAGCCTCACCGACTCCCACTCCGTCGAGGAGCACCCGGAGGAGGCGTAGGCCGAGGGCGAGGTCGTGGCGACCGACGGTGGGATGCGTCGGAGCAGAGGTCCGTCCCCTCGCACCCCGCCGTCTTCGCGTTCGCCGCACGGCGGCGCCGGGCACCCGCCGCGTTGCCGTCGAGGGGTCGGGGCCGCACAGGGATGCGGGTGGGCCGGAGGCGCCCTCCCACGCCTCGGCTACCGCTGCTCGACGGGCAGGAGGCCGCGTTCCGCGAAGACCTTCCTGGCCACGAAGGTGGCGTTGAGGGCCCTGGGCATGCCGCAGTAGACGGACGTCTGGAGGAGGGCTTCGACGATCTCCTCGGGGGTGAGGCCGACGTTGAGGGAGGCGTTGATGTGGACGTCCAGCTGGGGTTCGCAGCCGCCGAGGGCGGTGAGGATGCCGAGGGTGACGAGCTGGCGGTCGCGCGGGGGCAGGGCGGTGCGCTCGTAGATCTCTCCGAAGGCCCAGGAGACGACCTGGTGGCCGAGTTCGGGGCTGATGTCGGCGAGGGCGTCGATGACGCGCTGGGCCCCGTCGCCGTCGATGGAGGTGAGGGTCTTCATGCCGCGGTCGAAGCGGTCCTGGCGGGTCTCGGCGGTGGGCGTGGGAGTGCTCATGACGGGTCCGTTTCCGGCTGCTGGTCGAGCAGCTGTTCGTAGTGCTCGATCTTGGTGTCGAGCGCGGCGGCGTTGCGGCGCAGCGCGCGGATGCGTGCGGCGAGGTCGTGGCGGTGGTCGCGGAGCATGGTGAGGCGGTCCGCGACGGTGGCGTCACCGGCCGCCCGCAGCCTGGCGTACCGCTGCATGTCGCTGATCGACATGCCGGTCTCGCGGAGGCGGATGAGGAACTCCAGCCAGGCGAGGTCCGTTGCGGCGTAACGGCGTTGGTTGCCGGTGGTGCGTCCGACCCGGTCGATCAGGCCGGCGCGCTCGTAGTAGCGGAGGGTGTCGGGCGAGAGGCCCGTCCGCTCGGCGACCTGGGCGATCGTGAGGGTCGGTTCCGGTCGGGGGAGGGCGTTTCCTTCGGTCACACGGACAAACCTAGAACCTGGAGCGCGCTCCAGGTCAAGCCGCGACGGGGTGACGCGCGTCGGCCGCGGTGCGGTGGGGCCGATCGGCCGCGCTCACCCGCCCGCCGGCCCGCCTTGTGCGGCTCGCTCAGCGCGGGCGGGCCCCGTGGTCCAGGACTCCGGTCACCACGGTGTGCAGATGGTGGCGGAACCGGTCGAGGGCGGGCAGGTCGTGGGGGCCGCGCCTGCGGCCGGCGGGGTCGATCACTCCGGCCTGGCCGAAGGAATGGGTCGTCCAGACGATGGTGAAGACGAGCATCTCGATGTCGACGTCGGCGCCGATTCCGGCGCGGTCGAGGACCGTGCGGACACCGGCCGCCACCTCGGCGACCAGCGGGCCCGCGAACTCCGTCTCGATCTCGGCGAGTTCGGCTCCCTCCGAGAGCCAGCGCCGCATCCACAGCGCGGGGACCTCGGGGTGGCCGAGGCAGAAGGAGAGGTACGTGTCGACGAAGCCGAGCAGGGCGGCGCGGGTCTCGTCGGCCGAGGAGCCGCAGGCGCGCAACTGGTCGAGGGCGGCGGTGGCGACCTCACGCTGGGCGAGATGGGCGCGGCGCATCACGGCACGGTAGAGGTCCGGTTTGCCGCCGACGTGGTAGGCGACCGTGGCGATGTTGAGGCCGACCGCCTCCGCGATCGCGCGGGTGCTGGTGGCATCGTACCCGCGCTCGGCGAAGAGTCGGGTGGCCGCCTCCAGGATGCGTTCCCGGCTGGATCCGTCGTCGGCTCGCTGGCTCATGGGTCTGAGGCTACCTGACGGGCCGCGCCCCGTTCAATCAGGTGCCGGAGAGCGAAAAACCAGGTCAGAGACGATTGCGCTCTTCTCCATCATTCGATTGAATGAGCGCCCTCACGGAAGAGAGGGCGTGGCATGGGTGCGACGAGGGTTGCGGTGATCGGTGCCGGTGCCGCCGGGCTGGCGTCCGCGAAGGCGCTGCTCGACGACGGTCTGGACGTCACGGTCCTGGAGCGGGGCGAGCGCGTCGGCGGCCTGTGGGCACCGGACGACGAGGGCGCGACGCCGGCGTACGGGAGTCTGCATCTCAACACCAGCAAGGGGCGGACCGAGTTCGCGGACTTCCCGATGCCCGCGGCGTGGCCGGACTTTCCTTCGGCGGCGCTCGTCGGGGGCTATCTCGCGGCGTACGCGGACGCCTTCGGGGTCACCGAGCGCGTCCGCTTCGGCGCCGAGGTCCGGACCGTGCGGCGGTGCGGCACGGGATGGGAGGTGACCACCCGGCGCGGCGGGGAGCCGGTGGTGGAGGTGTACGACGCCGTGGTCGTGGCGAACGGGCACAACCGCGAGCCGAAATGGCCCTCTCCCGCCTATCCGGGCGCGTTCGACGGCGTGCAGACGCACGCCCACGACTACCGGAGCCCGGACCTGTTCGCCGGGCGGCGGGTCCTCGTCGTCGGCATGGGCAACTCCGCGATGGACATCGCCGTGGACGCCTCGTACGTGTCCTCGGGCCCCGTGCTGCTGTCGGCGCGGCACGGTACGCACATCGTTCCCAAGTACCTCTTCGGCCGTCCGGCGGACGCGACCGGCGGGGCCCTCGCGGTGCTGCCGTGGCGGATCCGGCAGAAGGTGGCGGAGAGCGTGCTGCGCCTGGCCGTCGGCACCCCGGAGCGTTACGGGCTGCCACGTCCGGCGGGCGGGCTGTTCCAGAACCATCCGACGGTCAGCGACACGATCCTGCACCGGCTCACCCACGGCGAGGTGGTCGCCCGGCCCGGCATCGCACGGCTCGACGGAGGCCGGGTGGTCTTCACGGACGGTGCGGCCGACGACGTCGACGTGATCGTGTGGGCCACCGGCTACCACGTGACGATGCCGTTCCTCGGCCGCGACTGGACCGGTGACGACCCCGAAGAACTCCCCCTCTACCAGCGGGTCTTCCACCTCGACGACCCGACGCTCACCTTCGTCGGCCTGATGCAGTCCACCGGTGCCGCCCTGCCGGTCGTCGAGGCGCAGGGCAGGCTCGTCGCCGCGTATCTCGCGGGGCGGTACGCCCTGCCCTCACCGGCCGAGCAGCGCTCGGCGGTGGAGCGTGCCCGCGCCGCCGCGGTCGGGCGCTGGGGCGACCGGCGACCGGTGATGCGGATCGATTTCGACCGGTACGTGACCGCGCTTCCCCGCGAGATCCGGGCCGGTGTCCGCCGGGCCGCCCGCGGCGCCCTCGTCCACGCGTCGACCACGAAAGCAGATGTGTCATGACCTCTTCCTCCGGTTTCCCCTTCTCCTCCGCCGCCCGCCACGACGCACGCGGGCGACGGGTCCTCGTCACCGGAGCCTCGGGCACCATCGGCCGGGCCCTCGGTGAGCGGCTGACGCGTGCGGGAGCGCGGGTGGTCGGTCTCGATCTGCGCCCCGGGGGCGACGAGCCCTTCCCCGTGATCCCGTGCGACGTCACCGACGACGCGGAAACGGCCGCCGCCGTCGCGCGGGCCCTGGAGGTGCTCGGCGGTCTGGACGTGCTGGTGAACAACGCGGGCGTCGGCGGACCGGCCCCGGCCGAGTACGCGCCCGGGGACGAGGTGCGCCGGCAGCTGGAGCTGAATCTGCTGGGGACGTGGCGGGTCACGGCCGCCTGCGTGGGCGCGCTGGTCGCGGCGCGCGGACGGGTGGTCATGGTGACCTCGCGGATGGCGGTGATGCAACTGCCGCTGGCCGCCGCGTACGGCGCGTCGAAGCGGGCCATGGTCGCCTACGCCGACGCGCTGCGTCTGGAGCTGGGCACGCACGTCTCGGTCAGCTGCGTGTACCCCTCGGCGGTGCGCAGCCCGATCCACGACTCGACCCGGGCCGCGGGTCTCTCGCTGGAGGGCATGAGCGTGTACGAGCCGCTGGACGGGGTGGTGGACGCGCTGGTCCGTACGGCGCTGGCCCGACGGCCCCGCAGGGACGTGACCACGACCCGGCGGGGTGCGGTGGAGTTCTTCCTCGCCCGGCATCTGCCCGCGCTGACCGACCGCGTCGTGGCCCGTACGCTCGCGGCGCGGGCCCGGACCGGGGTCTTCGACGGGGCGGAACTCGCCGCCGGAGTGGTCGAGCGCCACCGGAGCGGGACGTGACGGCCGCTCAGGCCGCCCCGGTCACGCCGGAGCGGCCACCGGGCCGGGGCGTGCTGTCGGCGTACGCGGCGGGCTCGGTGGGCATGGGCGTCTGGGTCACCGTGCCGGGGCTGCTGCTGCTGTACTTCCTGACGGACGTCCTCGGCGTGCCCGCGTTCGCGGCCGGTCTGACGCTGCTGCTGCCCAAGGTCGTCGACATCGTCGTCCATCCGCTGCTGGGTTCGCGCTCGGACCGGGAGGCGCTGCGGTTCGGGCACCGGCGGCGCATGCTGCGGTCCGGGCTGCTGCTGGGGCCGGCCATGGTGGCGATGTTCAGCGTGCCGCCGGGGCTGGGCGGAGGGGCGGCCGCCCTCTGGGTGGGCTGCTGGTTCGTGGTGGGCAATCTGCTGTTCGCCGGCTTCCAGGTGCCGTATCTGACGACTCCTTCCGACCTTCCGATCGGCTACCACGAGCGGACCCGGGTCTTCATGTTCCGCATGGTCCTGCTGACCGTGGGGCTCCTCGGCGCGGGCGTCGCCGCTCCGGCGCTGTCCTCGGCGGGCGGGCGGGGCGACTACGCCCTGATGGCGGCGGTCCTCGCGGCGGCCATGACGGGCTCGGCGGCCGTCGCCCTCGTCGGCGTGCGCAGACTCACGGACGCCTGCGGTTTCCGGACGCCCGACGTACGGACCGGCCACTCCCCCCTGCCCGATCTGCGCCTGGCCTGGCGGGACCGCCCGTACCGGGCGCTGGTGCTGTCGTACCTGTTCACGGGGACGACGACGCATCTCTTCCTCGCGGCGCTGCCCTACGTGACCGCGTACGTCTTCGACGCGCCGGGGCTCACCGCGCTGTTCATGGGACTGTTCCTCGGTCCCGCGCTCTTCGCCGCGCCGGTGTGGACGGCCTGGTCGCGCCGGCACGGCAAGCAGCGCGGACTGCTGCTGTCCCAGGGCGTGTTCGCGGCCGGATCACTGGTCCTGCTTCCGGCGGTGTCACTGAGCGGGACACCGGGTGTCATGGCCACCTCCGCCGTGGTGATAGTGATGGGCGTGGCGTTCGCGGGGCTGCAGTTGTTCGCGTTCTCGATGCTGCCCGACGCGATCGCGGCGGCCGGGGCGGCGAAGGCGGGGGCGTACACGGGGGTCTGGACCGCGACCGAGGCGACGGGAACGGCCGTGGGGCCGTATGTGTACGCGGCGGTTCTGGCGGCGGGCGGGTTCGTCTCCAGCACGGCCGGCACGTCCGCCGGCCAGTCCGGTACGGCGCTGACCGCGCTGCTCGTCGGCTTCACGTGCGTGCCGGCGGTGCTGATGGGGGTGGCGCTGCGTTTCCAGCGGCGCTGTGTGCTCGCGGCGGCGTGAGGGTGCGGGAGCGCGTGACGAGAGGGGTGGGGACGATGGCGGCGGATCCGACCGGTCGGAGCGGTGCGCCGGTCCGGGCGGCGCGGGACGGAAGCCTGCGGCGGGGCGGTGCGCGGTGAGCGCGTGGGAGCAGGCCGCCGTGGCGGCGGTGGCCCTCGGGGCGTTCGCGCAGGCGTCGACGGGCATGGGCTTCTCGCTGATCGCGGCTCCGGTCCTGATCGCGGCGTACGGGCCGCACGAGGGGGTGGCGATGGTCCTGGTCCTCGCGGTGGCCGCCTCCCTGCTGCCGCTGTCGCGCGACTGGCGGCACACCCGGCCCCGTGACGCGGGCCGGCTCCTGCTGCCCGCCGTCGTGGGGGCGCCGGTGGCGGCCTGGCTGCTGGGGGCCGTGGACACCCGTGCCCTGGCCGCGGCGGCCGGCTGCGGGGTCCTCGTCGGGGTGGCGCTCCTCGGCCGAGGGGTGCGCTCGTCGTTCCTGAACACTCCGGCGGGCGCCTGGCTGACCGGCCTGGGCAGCGCCGGACTCAATGTCATCGGCGGTGTGGGCGGGCCGCCGGTCGGTCTCTACGCGGCCAACGCGGGCTGGCCCGCCCGCGAGACCCGGGCCACGCTGCACTCCTTCTTCCTCGTCCAGAACCTCGTCACCGCCGCGGTCCTCGGGTTCGCGCTGCCGTCCTGGCCGGCCGTGGCCGCCCTGGCGGTCGGCGCGGGCGCGGGCATGGTGTCCGCGCCCCGGCTGCCGGCGACGGCGACGCGCATCGGGGTCCTGGCGGTGTCCTGCGCCGGCGGGCTGACGCTGGTGGGCAGTGCGCTGAGCTGACGCCGACGTGCAGACAGGCGGACAGGCAGGCCGGACGCGTGGGCGCGCCCTGTCATCGGCCCTCGGCGCGCCGACGGCGGTGGTACGCGACGGTGACCGCGCCGAGCAGCGGCCCCCACGCCACCAGCGGCAGGTAGAGAAGCCCGGCGACCAGGGCGCCCATACCGGTCATCCCGTCGTGGGGGACCGTCCACCACAGGGCGAACGGCGACCACAGCACCGTCAGGGCGACCGCGCCCACGGCGGCCGGGACGACCGCAGCCCACACGGCGACCCGCCGGCCGCCGAGCCAGGGGATCCAGCCGGGCACCCTCTCGCCCCACGGCCGCACCAGACCCAGCGTCAGAAGGGCCAGCGCCTCCACGACCGCGCTCAGGCCGATCACGTACACCGTCCCCCAGCCGTCGATGCCCATGGCCGCGTATCCGGCCTCCGTGTACCCGCCCCGGTACCCGGCCGCCAGCAGCAGGCGCCAGAGGCCCGAGGGCAGGGTGAGCAGCGGGACGATGTGGGCGGCGCGTACGGCCCAACGAGGCGGTGCGGAGCGATCGTTGACGGGTGGTCGGCAGTGCGTGCGCCGCTTCGTGGTCATGCTCACCATCGTCGCGGCGGCCCGGCGCCGGGGCGTCGGCCGCGAGTCCGGGCCGTGGGGGCGGCCCGGGGATGATGCCTCCGCCCTCCGCCTCACCCGCGCGGCGGAGGTACGTCATCCCGAGGTCCCTCCGCGACGCGCCCCCGCCCGGAGCCCGGTGGGGGCTCAGGCGTCCGGGCCGCGCAGCGCTCCCCCGACGACGGCCGTCACGGTCCTGCGGACGGCGGCCGCCGGTGGCGGTGGGCTCGTCCGGTCGGCGAAGAGGAGATGGGCGGCGCCGACGAGGGTGGGGGCGAGGGTGTCGATGTCGGCGTCCTCGGCCACTCGGCCGCGCTCCCGTTCGGCGGCCAGATAGGCGGCGATCCCCGACGTGGCCTGCGCGGCCAGCGGGATGCTGGCGAGACCGGCCTCGCGCAGCCGGGCCCGCAGACCGTCGCGGAAGGTGAGGAGGGCGACGATCGACACCGTGAGGGGACCGAAGAGGTCCCGGAGCACCTCGACCAGGTTGCCGGTCACATCGCCCGTTCCGGCCGTGCGGAGCAGGAGCGCGGTCCGGTCGTCGACGGCGCGGACGCGGTCGAGGACCAGGTCGGCGAGGAAGGCGTCGAAGTCGGCGAAGTGCCGGTGCAGGACGCCCTTGGCGCAGTCCGCCTCGTCCGTGACCGCGCGGCTGGTGAGCGCGCTGGGCCCGTCCTGGAGCAGCACGCGCTCGGCCGCCTCGAACAGCCGGCCGCGCACGTTCCGGAGGTGCACCCCTGTCGGCATCGCTCCTCTTCCCGGTGCTGTCCACTTCCTGAGTGGGCGGTCGCCCACTAGTGTGGGCACATGCCCACTCTATCGCGGGGACCATCCGGGCCGTCCGGGTCCGCGCCGCATCACCACCGACGGCTGGCCGAGTCCTTCGGCGCTGACGCCGCCCGCTACGACCGCGCCCGACCGCCGTACCCCGATGACCTGGTGGAGCGGATCGTGGCAGCGCTGCCGGGGCGGGACGTTCTCGACGTGGGGGCCGGGACCGGCATCGAGGCCCGGCAGTTCGCGGCGGCCGGCTGCGCCGTGCTCGGCGTGGAGCCGGATGCGCGGATGGCCGGCTTCGCGCGGCGCGGCGGCGTCGCGGTCGAGGTCGCGCGGTTCGAGGACTGGGAGCCGGCCGGACGCCGGTTCGACGCGGTCGTGGCGGGAACGGCCTGGCACTGGGTGGACCCGGTCGCGGGCGCGGCGAAGGCGGGACAGGTGCTCCGCCCCGGCGGACTGCTGGCCCCGTTCCACCACGTTCCCCAGCTCCCGGACGAGGTGGCCGGCGCGCTCGCCGACGCACACCGGCGCGTCGCTCCGGACTCCCCCGTGGATCTGGGGCTGATGAAGGGTTCGGCCCTCGACGCCGCGCAGCCGCTGTTCGCCCGGATCGCCGACGGGATCCGGAGTTCGGGGCTCTTCGACGCGCCGGAGCAGTGGCACGTCGCCTGGGAGCGCACGTACACGCGGGAGGAGTGGCTGGACCAGCTCCCCACCTTCGGCGCCCTGACCCGGCTCGCGCCGGATCTTCTGCGGGAGGTCCTGGACGAGGTCGGTGCCGTGGTCGATGCCCTGGGCGGCGAGGTCGCCGTGCCGTACACCACGGTGGCGGTCACCGCGCGCCGCTCGGGCGACGCCTGACCCGGCGTATCCGGCGCAGCGCCCGTGCGGGCCGCTCACACCGCGTCGGCGGCGGTTGCCCGCACGGCGCTCCCGTCCTGCGGACGGTCCGGCGGCTCCGGCTCGGCGGCGGCGCGCCGGGCCGCCTCGACCCGGCGGTTGCTGGTCATGGAGGCCGTGACCGCCGTCATCGTCAGGAGCAGGACGGCGGAAGCGTAGAGCGGGGTGCGGATGTCGTAGGCGGTGGCGAGCCAGCCGCCGAGGAAGGCACCGCCGGGGGCGGCGCACATCGCGAGCATGCGGGAGGTGGAGGCGACCCGGCCCATGAGGTGTCCGGGGACGATGGCCTGCCGCAGGGAGGGCGCGAGCACCATCGTGGCTCCCATGCCCGCGCCGCAGACGGCGAGCGACAGCCCGGCGACGTACGGGTCGCGGGCCGAGGCCAGCCCCAGGACGGCGAGCCCTTCCACGGCGGCCGTGCAGGTCAGCGCGGTGCCCGTGCCGAGGCGCCGGCCGAGGTACGGGGCGAGGCCCGCGCCCAGCAGACCGCCGGCGGCCTCCGCCGTGAGGAGCAGTCCGAAGCCGTAGGTGTCGATGCCGAGGCGCTCGTGCGCGAAGAGCGCGAGAACGGTCTCGACGGCGACGAACGCCACGTTCCCGACGGCCGGACGCAGCGCCAGTCCGAGCAGCACCCGGTCCCGGAACACGTACGCGGCACCGGCCCGCGCCTGCCGCAGCAGCGATTCCCGGGCCTGCGCAACGGGCCGGGGCGTGGCGGGCAGCGTACGGACGAGGACGGCCGAGCAGAGGAAGGACAGCGCGTCCGCGAGCAGCGGGACGGCGCGGCCGAGGGCGAGCAGTGCGCTGCCCGCGGGCGGTCCGGCGAAGCCGGACATGGCGGTCTGGGCGCCGCGCAGACGGGAGTTGGCGCGTTCCAGGAGTGCCGGCTCGCGGTCGAGGAGGTCGGGCAGATAGGCGGTGGCGGCGGTGTCGAAGAAGAGCCCGCCGAGGCCGAGCAGGAAGGCGACGGCCGCGAGCAGGGGGATGCTCAGGGCGTCGGACGCGGCCGCCGCCGCGGGTATCACGAGCAGTGCCGCACGGGCCGTGTCCGCGACCCACATCGTGCGGCGGTGGTCCCAGCGGTCCACCAGCGCCCCGCCGAGCACCCCGAAGAGCAGCCACGGCAGCGTCCCGGCTGCCGTGACGACGGCGAGCGCCATGGGGTCGCGGGTCAGCGCCAGGGCGAGCAGCGGCAGGGCCGCGTGGGTCACGCCGTCGCCGAACGAGGAGACGGTCTGAGCGGTCCACAGCCGTCCGAATCCGGTCGGCAGCATCCGGGTGCGCGCGCTCACTCGGCACCCTCCTCGGGCCGCGTGCCGGAGGCCGGGCGGAAGAGGGCGAAGACGAGGGAGGTGTCCGGCAGGGAGGGGTCGGACAGCGCCCGGTACTCGTCCGCCAGGGCCTGCAACCGCTCCCCCAGCTCCGCGAACTGGGCGTCGGTCAGGCGCAGATGCGCCATCCGCACCTGCCGGTCCGGCCCCGGCGACGCCTCCAGGTCGGCCACCGCGTGGCGCATCAGCACATCGGGGCCGCCCTCGCCCGGGTCCGGCAGCGTGACCGAGCGCGCGGCCATCGCGTAGTACCGCTCCATGACGCCCCGCACCTTGCGGGTCCGTACGACCTTCACCAGGCCGGCCCGCTCCAGCAGCCGCACGTGGTAGCTGGAGCTGCCCTTGGCCAAGCCCACGCGCTCGGCGATCTGCGTGATCGTCGCGGGCTCGAAACGGAGGACGGCCATGATCCGATGGCGCGTCAGGTTGGAGACGGCGCGCAGGTGTTCGTCGGTGGTGACGTGAAAGGTCTCGGGGAGATCGTCGGCAGGCATGCGAGAAATGGTCAACGTTTCTTGACCATTGTGCAAGGGGTTTCGCGCGGAGCCCGGCGTTCCGCCCCCGGGAACGCCAGCCGGCCCTGTCCGTCCGGGTGGACGGGCAGGGCCGGCGGGTGCGGTCGAAGGGTTACGGCTTGGCGGCCACGAAGCCCCACTGCTCGACCGGGGTCCCGGTGAAGGGCTCCTCGGGGCGCCACAGGCTGATGGAGCCGAAGCCCGGCTCCACCATCTCCAGCCCGTCGGCGAAGGTCGCCATGACCTCCTTGGGGCGCGAGATGTACGGCATGGCGCCGCCGCTGGCGTACTCGTCGGAACCGGCCGCCGTCATCGGGGTCTCGATGGTGTCGCACTGCATCAGGTAACTGCCCGAGGGCAGCGCGTCCAGGTAGGTGCGCAGCAGCGCGGATGCCTCGTCGGAGTCCGCGACGTGCCCCAGCGTCGAGAGCACCATCACCGCCACCGGCCGGTCGAGGTCCAGCGTCTTGGCGGCCTCGCGCAGAACCGTTTCCGCATCCCTGATGTCCGCGTGCACGTAGTCCGTGGCGCCTTCCGGACGGCTCGTCAGCAGGGCGCGGGCATGGGCGAGCACGATCGGGTCGTTGTCCACGTACACGATGCGCGCCGTCGGATCCACGTCCTGGGCGACCTCGTGCGTGGCGTTCGCCGTCGGCAGCCCCGTGCCCAGGTCGAGGAACTGACGCACCCCGGCCTCACCCGCCAGGTAGCGCACCGCCCGCGCCTGGAAGGCCCGGGAGGCGCGCGCTATCTCGATGATCTGCGGGTACAGCTCCTCCATCGTGGCGCCGAGGCGGCGGTCCACCTCGTAGTTGTCCTTGCCGCCCAGCCAGTAGTTCCACACCCGCGCCGAATGCGGCGTCCCCGTGTCGATCCCGTCCACCGCCGCCTGAAAACCCTGCTCGCCAGTCATCAGCCCTCTTCATGTCGCATTTCGGCCACGCGGACAACCCCCGTACCGCGCACACCCATGTTTCCTCACCAGCAACTTTCGCACCAGTCCCGGCAGGCACAACTCCCCCTGGCCGGGCGGAAACCCGACGCTCCCCCGGGGCGGAGCGCGCTGCCGCGCCGGGCGGATCGGGCCGAACGAGCAGGACGGGCGGGCGACGACGCGGCTACCCTCGCCCCATGACCGCCCCCGTACCCTTCACCGAGCACCTGCGCTCCGCCGTGGGCGCGCCCCGGCGCGCCACGCCGCTGGACAGCAGTCCGCGGTCCCGGGTGTGGCGGGTGGGGCTGTCCGACGGGCGGCGGGTGGCCGTCAAGCAGATCACCGACGACGGTGCTCCGGGCGTCGACGCGGACAGCCGGTTCGCCCGGGAGGTGGCCGCGCTGCGCCTGGCGGGGAGGGCCGCCGCACCGGCGGTCGCGCCCGCCCTCCTGGCCACGGACCCCACGGTGCGGACCATGGTGCTCGAACTCCTCGACACATCCGCCACGCCGGAGGACTGGCTGCCGGGGTACGCCGAGGCGCTGGCCCGGCTGCACGCGCTGACCGGACCCGGCGACGCGGGGGTGCTGCCGGCCTGGGCGGGGCCCACGGCCGCCGACGCCGAGTCCTTCCTCGCCCTGGCGCGGAGGCTCGACGTCCCGGTGCCGCCCGGGGTCCCCGACGAACTCGCCGCGCTCCTCGTGCGGCTGGACCCCGCGCCGCACCACGCGCTGCTGCACGGCGATCCGTGCCCCGGCAACGACGTCCACACCGGAGACGGCGTCCGTTTCCTCGACTTCGAGGGCGCCTCGCTCGGGAACGGACTGATCGAACTGGCCTACTTCCGCGTCGGGCTTCCCACCTGCTGGTGTGCCATGTCCGTGACGGGGGCCCCGCTCGCCGAGGCCGAGGGGATCTACCGCTCGACCTGGCGGGACCTCACCGGACGCGAGGTGCCCGGCGATCTCGCCGACGCGTGCGCGGCCTGGCTGATCCGGGGCGACTCCCTCGTCCAACGGGCCGAGCGCGGCACGGTGGACCACTTCGCCCGGGTCCCGGGCAAGGACTTCACGTGGGGGTACATCACCGCCCGTGAACGGCTCGTCCACCGCCTCGACGTGGTCGCCCGACTGGCCCGCGACCACGACCACCTCGCGTCCCTGGGCTGCCTCTGCTCCGGCCTCGCCAACCGCCTGCTCACCCACCGCCCGGCCCCGCGCCCGCTTCCCACGCACCGGTCCCGCGCCTGGCTCTGACGCCGCGCCGGAAACCTCGTTCCGGACGGAGCGGCGGCCCGGGGCGGGGCCGTCCGCGCGCGACCGTGCCGGCCGGCCACCGCCCCATAGTCAGGTGACCGTACTATGGGCGCTCATCGAACGAACGGACGGGAACCCCGCATGACCGACCCCCGGCCCGCCCTCCGTGTGCTGGCGCTCTACCCGCGCCGCTACCGGGCGCGCCACGGCGCCGAGATCCTGGACATGTACCTGGCGGCCACGGCGGACGCCTCGCCCGGCGCCGCCCGCCGGGAGCGGCTGGACCTCGCGGCGCACGCGGTGCGCGTACGCACCCGTACCGGGTCGGACGGGCCGGCCGGCCGGTTCCTGGTGGCCGCGGCCCCCTACGCCCTGGCCGCCGCCGGAGCGGTCGCGGCCGCCCGGCTCACCACCTCGCTGTCGCACGTCCTGCGCGGCGGCGACCTGCCGGACACCGGCGGGACGGCGCTGGCGACAGCGGTGCTGATGGCCGGGGTGCTGGCCTGTCTGGGGCGCTGGCCGGCGGCCCGGGGCACGGCGGCCGTGTGCCTGGTGGCGCTGGTGGCGGGCGGGCCGGGTCCGGCGTGGCTCGTTCCGCTGCTGGCCCTGGTCGCGGCGATGCCGGCGGCGGTCGCTCCGGCCGGGAGGGACCGCCGGCTCGCGGGGGCGTTCGCCGTCATGACGTGGCTGCCGTCGCTGTGCACGGCGCTGTCGGGCAGCCTCGTCTCGCTCGGGCTCGTTCAGCAGGCGGGGCCCACCGCGCTGCTCCTCGCGCTGCGCACGGCGGCCCCGGACGTCCGGCCCCGCCACCTCCTCGCGATCCTAGCCGCGGGGGCACCCTGGGCCGCGTCGGCGACGGGTTCGCCGGGTGGCGTCCTCGTGGTGGGCGCCGCACTCGGCCTCGCGTGGACGGGCGGGCGGCTGTCCCGGGGTCGTACCCCTGCCGTGGGGCAGGCCGGACCCGTCTGACCGGGCGCCGGCAGGCCGCGCCCGGTGCGTGTCCGGGCGTGGCGGTGGTCAGGAGCGTTCCGGATCGAATTCCAGGACCTGGGTGAGCCGGATGTTGTTGCCCGAGGGATCGCGGAACGAGGTGTCGATGCCGTACGGCCGGACCGTCGGCGGGTCGTTGAACTCGACGCCCCGGGCCGACAGTTCGTCGTACGCGGCCCGGCAGTCGTCGGTCTCCAGGAACAGGGTGCCGCCCGCCCCCTTCGCCACCGGCTCGGAGAGTTGTCCGCTGCTGGGCTCGTCCAGCATCGGCGGGCCGGGCACGGGCATCAGCACGAGGGCGGGGCCCTCCCCGCCGGGCGGGCCGACGCACGCCCAGCGGAAGCGCCACGCCTCCATCGTCACATCGGCCCGGACCTCCCAGCCGAGCTTCTTCGTGTAGAACGCGAGCGCCTCGTCCTGGTCGTGCACCCAGAACTGGGCGTTGGCGATGCGGGTCGTCGTCATGGCCGTTCCTCCTCCGTCGGTCACCCACCGCCGATGCTCCGCGCGCCCACCGCGATCCCGACCTCGGCCACGGTCCAGTCGGTGGCGTTCAGGAGCGCGGCGGCGCGTTCCAGGCGTCTGGTCAGCAGGTACTGGTGCGGGGACTCCCCGAACGCGGCCTTGAAGCAGCGGCTGAAGTGCGCGGGCGACAGCGCGGCGGCCCCCGCCATGTCCGCCACGGTCAGCGGTTCGGCGTAGCGGGCGTCGACGAGGTCCTTCGCGCGGACCAGGTGGCGGGCGATCGGAGCGGACGGCACGCCTCCATTGTGCGCCCGGCCCCTCTCGCGGTGGGTGCGCGAGGGTGGCCGGGCCCGGCCACCGGGCGTCGCCGCCGTCCGGGCCCGTTGCGCCGTTACGCTCCGGTCGCGCGGGCCGCGTCGAGGCGGGCCCGTTCCTCCTCCGACAGGCGGATCGCGCCGGCCGCCACGTTCTGCGCGAGGTGCTCCGGGTCGCCGGTGCCGGGGATCGCCAGGACGTGCGGTCCCTGGTGCAGGGTCCAGGCGAGCCGGATCTGCGCCGGGGACGCGCCGTGCGCGCGGGCGATGGCCGCCACCTCCTCGGATTCGGTGGGCCCGGGACCGTCCTCGCTGCCCGGTCCGGCGATGGCGAAGAACGGCACGAAGGCGATGCCCTGGTCGCCGCAGAACCGCAGGAGTTCCCGGCTCTCGGCGTCGGCGCCGAGCCCGTACGGGTTCTGGACGCAGACGACGGGCGCCAGCGACCGGGCCTCGGCGAACTGCCCGGACGTGACGTTGGAGAGGCCGAGGTGCCTGATCAGTCCGGCGTCCCGCAGTTCGGCCAGGGCGGCGACGTGCTCACCGATCGGCGCCGCCTTCCGGCTCGGCGGTACACGGAGGTTCACCACGTCGAGGTGGTCGCGGCCGAGCTGGCGCAGGTTCTCCTCGACCTGTCCGCGCAACTGCTGCGGGGACGCCCACCACCACGCGCCCGAGGTGTCGCGGCCGGGCCAGACCTTGGTGGTGATGACCAGGTCCTCCGGGTAGGGGGCCAGGGCCCGGTTGATCAGTTCGTTCGCCGAGCGGGTCGCGGAGAAGTAGAACGCGGCGGTGTCGATGTGGTTCACCCCGAGCTCGACGGCCCGCCTGAGCACCCGTATCGACTGCTCCCGGTCGCGGGGCACTCCCTGGTCGAAGGGCTTGGTCCCGGTCAGCCGCATGGCGCCGAATCCGACACGGTTGACGGTGAGATCACCGAGGCGCCAGGTGCCGGCCGGTGAGGGGGTCGTCGTATGGGTGCTCATGGCAGGGGTGCTCCTTGTGCGTGTCGGGCGGGGCGGTAGGTCGCCCTCTCCCGGGCCGGGCCGTGGGCTCCGGGGGCGCGGAACGTCCCCCGGACACAAAAAAGCCTTCCTGGTGGCGGGATCTCCGTCAGGAAGGCTCGGGTGCTTCGGTCAGGGATTTTAGCAGGCCCGCAGCCCCGGGGGGTCCGGGGGCCGCCCGTGGGCGGCCTGGAGGCGTCGCTCCGCCTCCGGGTCCCCCGATCGCGCTTGAGGTCACGGCCGTTGCCGGGCAGGGCCCTCCGCGAGCGGATGCCAGTCCCTCTGTTCCCAAGTGTCCGGAACGCGGAGGCCGCGGGCTTCCTCGATACGGCTCCAGGCGGTGTCGGGGTCGACGCCGTCGAGGACGAGGATCGCTGCCGCGAGGAGGGACGAACGGCCGATGCCGGCCCGGCAGTGGACGACGATGTGCGCGCCCTCGTGCCATTGCCGGACGAGGGCGCGCAGGGCCGGCAGCACGGTGGCCCGATCGGGGACGGCGAGGTCGGGGACGGGCAGGGCCACGAAGCGCAGGCCGGCCGCCGCGGCAGAGCGCGGCTCGTCCGTCAGGCCCAGCTCCGCGCGTTCGGGTTCGGTGAGCGCGCAGACCAGGACGTCGGCACCGGCCTCCCTCAGCGCGGCCATCTCCGGCTCCAGCCAGTCGCCTCCCCGGGGCCGGGCCATGGTGCTGAGCCGCCCCGGGCCGGGGAGGTCGACGGTGAACAGGGTCGGACGCATGCGGGACACCGCTTTCGGGTCGGAACGGATGAGGTGGTGCGGTCTTCCGGCCTCGGCCGGTCCTCGCACGGCGGGGCGGACCCGTGTACGCGTGGGAGTCCTCCACGCCGGTCGCACGTCCCTCACCGGCCGGTCGTCGCGGCGCCGGGGCGGGCGGAACGGGCGGGGGCCCGGGGAGCGGGGCCCTGGGAGGAGCGCGCTCACCCGTGGCGGTGATAGGCCTTGTTGGCGATGCGCCAGCCGACGTCAGTATGCACCAGCAGGAACACGTCGGTGAAGGTGTCCGCCCCGTGCCACAACGTCATGCCGGCGGTGGCGACGGTCCCGTGGACGTCGACCGTGTCGATGCGGCGGGCGCGGGCCGGTTCGTCCGGTGCCGGGTGCCCCGGGAAGAGGGCGCAGTACGTGTCGAGGTCCCAGGAGACGAACGCGCCGTCGCGGATGCCCTCGATCCTGGCGGTGGGCAGGAAGGCCGCGCGGAAGTGGGCGGGGTCGCCGGTGGCGTGTCCGCGCATGTACGCGCTCAGCGGCGCACGTACCGCCGCGTCGGGAGCGGGGGACGTCGCGGCGAGCGCGATGTCGGCGTCGGGGCCCGCCTGGGTCGCGGCCAGCTCCGACGCGCTGCGCAGGGGCACATCCGTGGCCGAGGCGAGCAGAGCCATGTCCTTGGCCAGGGCGGCCGTCGTGAAGTCGGCGTGCCCCTCGGCGGGTTCGCCGAGCAGGAAGCGGCGTTTGCCCGCCACGAGAGCGCCGAGCCGGCCCGGTTCGAGGACGTCCAGGACGTCGGCGCGCGGGAGTCCGAGCGCGTCCGCCTGGCGCAGAGGATCGCGCAGGGCGAGAACGGCGCCGGCGAGCGCGCTGTTGGCCACGAGCTTGAGCGCGGCGGCCGTGGCGGCGTCGTCCACGCGGCGGACCGTGCCCAGGGCGTCGAGCACCGGACGCGCGCGGTCGAAGGCGCTCTCCCGCGCCGCCGCGAGGATCCCGAGGGTGCCGGCGAGCGCCGCCGGAACGGAGCCGAGCACCGGTGCGTGGACGTACGACGGGCCGATCAGCCCGGCCAGGGCCGATGCCTCGGCCGGGGAGACCGTGGCGGTGTTCACCACCACGGCGTCCGCCCGCAGCGAGGCGCTCGTCGCCTCGACGACCTCGGCGCAGGCCGACCCGTCGAACAGGGCCAGGACGACGACGTCCGCCGTTGCGACGGCCTCCGCCGGATCGCCGGTCGTCCGGACGGGGCTGTCCGGCCGCCCCGAGCGGGTCCAGCCGATGACGTCCCACCCCCGGGAGGCGAGGCGTGCGGCGAAGGCGGCCCCCATGCGCCCCAGTCCGAGGACGGCGACGGTGTGCGATGTGTTCATACGGGCCACCGTGCTGCACGGCGAGAGATGCGACAAGCGCAGAGTTCGCATGCCCGGTCTGCCGCAACCGCATACCAGAGTGCACACTTGAGGCATGGATCTGCTGGTGTGGCGCGCCTTTGTGACGGTGTGCCGGCTCGGCTCGCTGTCGGCGGCGGCCACGGAACTGAACCACACGCAGTCGGCCGTCTCGCGGCAGATCGCGGGGCTGGAGCGACAGCTCGGCGTGCCCCTGGTGGAGCGTCATGCGCGCGGGGTGCGGCCGACGGAGGCCGGTGAGGTGTTCCGCCGCCATGCCGTGGCCACGCTGGCCGAGGCCGACCGTGCGCTGCGTGCGGTGCGGGAGGCGCGGGACGGGGTGGCCGGCCGGCCGCTGGTGATCGGGGCGACTCCGTCGCTCGCCGCCGGCATCGTGCCCGAAGCGGTCCGGCGTCTGCTGGAGCGGTCGGGGCCGTTGCGCTGGAGCCTGCTGCCGGGGCTCAGCGCGCATCTGGTGAGCCGCGTCGTCTCCGGTGACCTCGACCTGGCGGTGGTGACCGACGCCCCTCCGGGGCTGCCCGCCGACGCGTCGTGCGACCGCCGCTACCTGGGTCTCGACGCGATGGTGGTCGTTCTGCCCGTGGGTCATCCGCGCGCGGGACGGGGCCCCGTGGAGATGCGGGTCCTGGGCGACGAGACGTGGGTGGAGGACAACGAGGGTTCGGCGGCCCTGCTGCGCCGGCACGCCGCCCGGGCGGGCGTCGACGCCCGGATCGATCTCGTCGCGGCCGATCTGCCCGGCAAGCTGGCCATGGTGGCGACCGGGCACGCCATCGCCCTGATCCCCGGAGTGCTGACGGGCGCGCTGCGGGCCGACGTCACCACCGTCGGACTCGTGGATCCGCCGACCCGGGGCGTCTACGCGGTCACTCCGCGCCGGTCCCCGCACCCCGCCTCCGCTCCCCTCGTCGGCCTGCTCGCCGAGACCTTCGCGTAGGGCCTGCGACGCGGCGCCGGACGGGGGTCGAGCGGCGGGGCGCCGGGCGGTGGGAGTGATCCGGCGGGCAGCGGACGGCGCTGCTTCCCGGACACGCCCGAGTGGGTCCGTCCGGGTGGGCCGGTCCGCTGGTCGGGGCAATGACACGTGTCGTCCACGGGCCCCCGTGGGGCGTCTGTTCAGGATGCCCGTATGAAACCCAAGCCCCAGCGCCTTGCCGCGCTGCGTTCACGCGCCCGGTCCACGGGCGTGGCCTGTGCCGTGCTCGCCGCGGTCGTGCCGGCCGTCACCCTCGGCTTCGGCGCCACGCCCGCGGCGGCCGCCCCGCTGCCCGGCGGTCTCGGCCCGTGCGTGCCCGGTGACTGTCCCGACCCGTTCCCCGGCATCAACAACGGTGACATCGCCGGCCGGGACGACGGCATCAACATCTTCGTGGGCAACGACTTCCTCGTCCGCGGCCGTGCCGCCGAGGCCGAGGGCCGCGTCGTGGTGCTCGACGACTTCGACCAGAACAAGGACGCGGACGCGGGCGCCCTGTACAACCTCGGGGTCGCGGGCGTCGGGTCCCGGGTTGCGCCGCCCAACGGCTCGGACTCCCTGGCGACGGGCGGGGACGTCACCATCGCCGCCGGACAGCGCTTGGACACGACGGGCGGTCTGCCCGACGAACAGGGCATCGTGCGGTACGCGGGCGACCAGACCGGCACGATCATCGGGACGCCGATCCAGGACCCGGACGCCGTCGCCCCGTACGCGGGCCTGCGCGACGAGCTGACCGCCGCGAGCCAGTGCTATGCCCGTCCCGACGGTTCCCTCCGCACCCCCACGGGCACCGCCGTCAACGAGGGCTTCCAGACACGGTTCACCGGCGACGGGACCTCCGCCCTCCAGGTCTTCAACGTCGACTTCGACATGACGAGCGCGACGGGCGGCCAGCAGGCGGTCCTCTTCGAGAACATCCCCGACAACGCCACGATCCTCGTGAACGTCATCGGGGCCGACCGGACGATCAACACGTCCAGCGGCGGCATCGACGACGCCACGGACCCGCTCAACGCCTACCGTGAGCGCCTCCTGTGGAACTTCCCGGACGCCACGACGGTGGACCTGGCGGGGTCCGGCCAGTTCCAGGGCAGCTTCCTGATGGGTGAGCAGTCCTCGATGACCACGGTGACGCTCCCGGGCGTGAACGGCCGCTTCTTCACCACCGGTTCGGTGACGCACACGAGCCCCGAAGGCGGGGGCGGTGGCCAGGAGTTCCACGCGTACCCGTTCAACGGCGACCTTCCGGACTGCGGCGGACCGCAGCCGGTGACGGGTCAGGTCAGCGTCCGGAAGACGGACGCCGTCACGGGCAACCCGCTCGCGGGCGCCGACTTCGAACTCTGGCGCGAGACCAACGACGTCCCCGGCCTCCAGACCACCGGGACCGACCCCGACACCCACGTCAGCGACTGCACCACCCCGGCCGACGGCGTCTGCTCCGAGACCACCACGGCGGGCACGTACTACTGGCGCGAGACCGCGGCCCCCGACGGCTACGACCTCCCCGACCCCAACGTCTTCGGCCCCCTCGTCCTCACCGACGACAACGCCGACGAGGGCGTCCGGGCCGAGGCCGCCAACATCCCGAGCGACGTCCCCCCGGTGACCGGTGACGTCAGCGTCCTCAAGACGGACGTGGAGAGCGGTGACCCGCTCGCGGGCGCCGACTTCGAACTCTGGCGCGAGACCAACGGCGTGGACGGCCTCCAGACCACCGGGGTCAACCCCGACACCCACGTCAGCGACTGCACCACCCCGGCCGACGGCGTCTGCTCCGAAACCACCACGGCGGGCACGTACTACTGGCGCGAGACCGCGGCCCCCGACGGCTACGACCTCCCCGACCCCAACGTCTTCGGCCCCCTCGTCCTCACCGACGACAACGCCGAGGACGGCGTCCGCGTCGAGGCCGCCAACGCGAAGACCCCGGTGCCGCGCACCACCGGTCTGGTGAGTGTGCTGAAGAAGGACGCGGACACGGGTGCCCCGCTCGCCGGTGCCGACTTCGAGCTGTGGCACGAGACGAACGGGGTGGACGGGCTCCAGACCACCGGCATCAACCCCGACACCCGGGTCACCGACTGCACGACGCCCGCCTCGGGCATCTGCTCGCAGACCACCGTTCTGGGCACGTACTACTGGCGCGAGACCGCGGCCCCCGACGGCTACGACCTCCCCGACCCGAACGTCTTCGGCCCCCTCGTCCTCACCGAGGAGAACTCGGAGGACGGCGTCCGCGTCGAGGCCGCCAACACGCAGACCCCGGTGCCGCCGGTGAAGGGGTCGATCACGCTGGACAAGACGGACTCGAAGAACGGGGAGCCGCTGCCCGGAGCCGTCTTCGAGCTGTGGCGCGAGACGAACGACATGCCCGGTCTGCAGACCGGGGGAACGAACCCGGACACGCTCGCCGACGCCGGCTGCTCGACCGACGACGACGGGGTGTGCACCTTCGACAACCTGCCGCTCGGTGAGTACTACCTGCGCGAGATCGCCGTTCCGGAGGGCTACGTCCTGCCGGCCGACCCGGTCTCGGGTCCGTTCGAGGTGACGGAGGCGAACAGCTCCGAGGGCGTGCACGTCGAGCTGTCCAACAAGCGCGGCGAGCCGTGCAAGGGCAAGTCCTGCAAGGACCGCTCCCACCAGGGGGCACATGCCTGATCCGGTCACCCGCCCGGCCGTTCATCGATGGGCGGCCGGGTGGGCGCACTGATTGGCTGGCGGCATACGTTTCCCGATCCGCCAGGAGGTCAGGCAGTGCGTCCCAACAGCCTCATCAGTGCCGTGGTCGCCACAGCGGCCACGGCACTGCTGTGTTCGGCGGTCCCCTCGGCGGCCTCCTCCGCGCGCGAGGCCGCGTGCACGGCGCCCGCCGGCCCGTACCAGCGGCAGATGGAGAAGCACCTCGGGCTGCCCGTGGACGGGCGCCAGTCCGCCGCCGACTGCCGGGCGATCCGCGCCTTCCAGACCGCGCACGACCGCCCGCACGCGGACGGACTCGCCGATCTCGGCACGTACCGCACCATGCTCGTGGTGGAGGCCACCCCGAATCCGAACGCGGCGGGGCACTGCCCGGTGGAGTCCTCGCGGGTGACGTGTGTCGACATGGACCGGCAGTTGCTGTGGGTGCAGAAGGGCAAGAAGGTCGTCTTCGGACCGGTACCCACCCGTACCGGCCGCGACGCGCAGGAGACGCGGCCCGGCCGCCACACGATCTACTGGCGGGATCGCGACCACGTCTCCACGATCTACGACAACGCGCCCATGCCGTACTCGCAGTTCTTCGACGGCGGACAGGCGCTGCACGGGCACCCGGGCGATCTGTACGACGGCGGCGGCTCCGCCGGGTGCGTCAATCTCACCGTGGCCGACGCGGCGAAGCTGTGGGATCTGCTGGCGCTGGACGATGTCGTCTACGTGTGGGGGGTGAAGCCCGGGACCGGCGGCTGAGCCGGAGTCCGGGACGACGAACGGCTCCGCGGGCCGGGCGGGGTGACGCCCGGTCGCGGAGCCGTCGGCCTGCCCGCCGTCAGAGGTCGAGCTGCCGCTGGTGTGTCGTGTGCGTGGTGCGGTAACCGAGGTCGTCGTTGATCCGCCGCATGTGCGCGTTGTCGGCGGCGGTGTCGGTCAGGAGGCCGTCGATGCCCTCGTGGCGGCTGCGGACCAGGCGGATCGACTCGGCCTTCATCCACCGTCCGAGGTCGTGTCCGCGGTGCTCGGGCAGCACGCCGGTGCCGTAGTGCTGCCCGTCTCCCGTTCCGTTCCCGGGGACCACGACTTCGGTGAACCCCGCGATCGAGCCGTCGGAGCCGTCGACCGCGACGACCGTGTACAGGTGGTCGCCGCGCTCCGCGACGGCCTTCGCGACGGCCCGGACCCGGTCCACGTCCCAGCTCAGCGGCGTGTGGTCGACGTCGCCCATGGGCATGTCGTCCATGGCGCGGCGCGATGTGGCGAACGTCTCGGCGAGGGCGTCGGGGACGGTCCCCCGCCAGGACGTCAGCCGGTAGCCGGGGTGGGGCTGCTCGATGATGCCGGTGAGGGCGGCCGTGTCCGCGTCGGACAGGGGCAATCGGGCGAACCTCAGGGTCAGGACGGTCCGGAAGCCGTGCACCGCCAGGAAGGCGTCACCGGGCGATCCGGTCTCGGCCTGGGCCACGACGCGGCGGGCGTGGTCACGGGCGCGGGACAGGGCGCTGTCGAGGAGCCGGGAGCCGACGCCCTTGCGCCGCTCCGCCGGGTGGACGCGCAGGTCGAGTTCGGCCGGGTGGTCCTGTCCGGAGCCGGTGAACAGCCGGAGGAAGGCCGATCCGACGGGGACGGCGTCCGCGTCCGAGGCCAGCCAGGCGAGGCGCCGGCTGTGCGAGGTGTCGGCGGGGTCGGTCAGTGGGGTGATGCGCAGGGACAAGGTGTCTCCGTCGTGAGGAGGGGGCAAGGGTCGGGACGCGGGTCCGGCTCCTGGGCACTCCTGCGCATGTGCTCCACACCTCCTTGTCGGGAACGCCGGCCCGCAGCACGGGGACGGCCGGGTGAACCTAGCTCTCGTCCCCACCCCCACGCAACGGATTTACCGGGCCGGGCGTCCGCAGAACGGTGTCCAGGAGGCGGGTCAGTTCACCGACCCGTCCGCCGCCGTCGGGGGCCGCCGGGAACCGGGTGAGGACATCGACGACGTGCGGGGTGGCGTGCTGTGCCAGACGCCGGAGGTGGCGCGGGCCGACGCTCCGGTCGTCGCCGGCGAGGAGTTCGGCCGTCCGCGCCGCGTGGGCACCTGCTCCGAGGATGTGCTTGACCTGGGTCGCTCTGGCCAGCGGATGGAGGTACGCGGCGGCGGCCGCGGACATGGCCGCCCAGGCCGCCTGGCGTCCCGGCTCGGTCTCCGCGCTCGCGGCCGCCTTGAGGGCCGCCGACGCGGTGTCCCTCAGGGCCTTTCCGCGTGCGCCGCCGTTCGCGAACTCATCGGCGGCGGCGAGGGCGTCCCGGGGCCGCGTGTCTCCCGGCCGGTCGTTCTCGAAGGCGCGCAGCGCCTCGTGCGCGCACGAGGCGGCGAACGCGGTCACGGCACGCAGGTCCTGTGTACTGAGGGCGATCCGGTCACCGTCGTCGGTCATCCGGTCATCTTCCCCGACGGGCTGACCCGGGGGTGCGGCGGGGCCCCGCCCCCGCCGGATCCCGGCGACGGATGCCGCGCGCCCATCCGCCTGCCGCGAAAGCGGGTTGAGCCGCGGCCGGGTGTCCACGAGAGTCGTCCGCATGGAGTTCATCTGCTATCACCGCGACCGGCCCGGTTCCCTGCCCCTGCGCCGTGCGCTGACCGAGGAGCACTGGTCCTACATGGACCGGTACGCGAAGGAACTGGTCGCCCGGGGCCCGGCCTTCGACGCCGACCGCGAGGTGCCCGTCGGCAGCGTGCACATCGTCGACCTGCCGGACCCCGCCGCCGCCCGGACCTTCGCCTTCGACGAACCCACCTATCAGGCCGGCGTCTACCGCGACGTGCTGCTGCGCCGGTGGCGCAATCTGCTGGGCCGCACGATGTGGGAGTTTCCCGGGGGCACGGAGGGCGACGACCGCTACTTCGTCCTCGGCCTCGGACAGGGCGAGGCGGTGGACCTCGATGTGCCGGAGAACCGGGACGACCTGATCGCGTACGGACCGCTGCTGTCCGACGACGGCGCCACCTGGCTCGGCACGGCGGTCCTGCTCAGGGCCTCGGGCCCCGAGGCGGCGCGGGCCGTCCTGACACCGGGCGCGTACGCGGCCGTCGAGGTGCGTCCGTGGGAGTGCGGCGGACGGCGTTAGCGACGGGGGCGGGCGGGGCCGGGCAGGTCGGTGCCCGGCCCCTGAGGGAGGGGGGTTCACGGACCGTCACGGGGTGGGGGTCCGCGGTCTTCCCTCCGGTCGCTGGGGGCGGTCAGCGCCGGTGGTGGCGGTGGCCCCGGCCCCAGGACTCGGTGTCGACGGTCCGGCCCCGGCTGTCGCGCAGGGTGGCGGTGTCGGCGTAGTTGTCCCAGACGGAGTCGCGGCGGTCCTGGTAGAGGTCGGTGAGGGTGCCTGTTCTGCACGTTTCTTCGTACCTGCGGACCCATTCCGCGTATGCCACCGATTTCGGGCGGCGGGGCGCGGGTCAGCGCGTGGGCGGGGTGAACTCGGGCTGGTCCAGAAGACGGAGCCAACTGCCGTCCGGCTGGCGGCGGACGACCTGGGCCCGCGCGCCCGAACCATCCTTGGGCGGGGTCGAGGTGAGTGCGATGTCGCCGCTGATCAGGGTCGGCAACGGCTGCTCCTGCGCGAAGCGGGGCCGGTTCGCGAGCACCTTCTCCCACAGGGCGCGGATCGCCTCGCGTCCCTCCGTCCTGCCGCCCGGCGGATAGGCCATCACCGCGCCCTCCTCGTAGAGTGCGGCCACCCCCTCCGCGTCGCCGGCGTTGGACCGCTCGACGAAGAGGCGGGTGATGTCCTCGGGGCGCATGGCCTTCTCGTACGCGGTCATGTCCATCTCCTTGAGTGGGCCGCATCGGGTTCCGCGATGCGTGTGCGCCGTGCGGCGCATGTGAACCGTGCGGCGCGGGCTGGTGTCCGTCCCAGCGTGCGCGGAGCCCGATGAGAAGTCCAACAGATGGTTATTGTGCGAGCTAGAATTTTCCCTCATGGAACTGAGGCAGCTGGAGTACTTCGTCGCGGTCGCCGAGGAGCGCAACTTCACCCGGGCCGCCGCGCGCGTGCACATCAGCCAGTCCGGGGTCAGCGCGCAGATCCGGCAACTGGAGCGGGAGTTGGGCGCCGAGCTGTTCGACCGCTCGGCGCGGACCGTCACCCTCACCGTCGCGGGGAAGGCCGCGCTCGCTCACGCCCGCGCGGCGCTCGCCGAGGCGGGGGCGGTCGGCCAGGCGGTGGGCGAGGTGACCGGTCTGGTCCGGGGGCGGCTCACCGTGGGCATGGTCGTCGGCTGCACCGTGACGCCGTTGTTCGACGCCCTCGCCGCGTTCCACCGGGCGCACCCCGGGGTGGAGATCTCGCTGCTGGAAGACGCCTCGGAACACCTCGTCGAAGGCGTGCGCACCGGGGCCCTGGACCTGGCCCTCGTCGGGGCGGCGGGCGCGCCGCCCGAGGGGCTGGAGGCGCTCACGCT
Source organism: Streptomyces sp. NPDC001515 (assembly GCF_053597115.1). Classification (NCBI taxonomy): domain Bacteria; kingdom Bacillati; phylum Actinomycetota; class Actinomycetes; order Kitasatosporales; family Streptomycetaceae; genus Streptomyces; species Streptomyces sp. NPDC001515. The sequence goes on along the minus strand of NZ_JBSFHN010000020.1, from coordinate 60,152 downwards.
CATCAGCGAGCGGCTGGTCGCGGCGGTCCCGGCCGGACACACGCTGCTGTCGGGCCAGGGGCTCACCCTGAGCGAACTGATCACCCATCCGATCGTGTGCATGCCACCCGGAACCGGGCTGCGCACGGTGCTCGACCATGCCTGCGCGGCGCGGCGGCTCACGCCGGCGGTCGCCCTGGAGGCGGGCGCGGCGGACGCGATCGCGGCTCTGGCCGCGCGGGGGCTGGCCGTCGCCGTCCTCAGCGAGTCGATGGCCGCCGCCTACCGGGGCACCCTCGTCGCCCGCGTCATCGACGACGTGGACACGCCCGCCCTGCTCGCCCTCGTATGGAAGGGGACGCGGGGCCCCGGCATGCGCGAGCTGCTGGCGCACTGCCGACGCGCCTTCGCGCCGACCGCCGGCTGAGGGCGGTCCGGCGCCCTCAGTCGAGGCAGAACTCGTTGCCCTCGATGTCCTGCATCGCCAGGCACGACTCGTTCTCCTCGTCCGCCTCCAGCAGATACAGGCGCTTGGCGCCCAGCTCCGTCAGGCGTGCGCACTCCGCTTCCAGCGCCGCCACCCGCTCCGCCCCGACGAGGCCGGTCCCGACCCGGACGTCGACGTGCACGCGGTTCTTGACCACCTTGCCCTCGGGCACCCGCTGGAAGTACAGCCGGGGCCCCACCCCCGTCGGATCCATGCACGCGAACCCCGCGTCCCGCCGCTCCGGCGGCAGCGTGCTCTCGTACGCGTCCCAGCTCTCGAAACCGTCCGGGGGCGGCGGAGCGACGTACCCGAGCACCTCGCACCAGAAACCGGCCACACGCCGGGGCTCCGCGCAGTCGAAGGTGATTTGCACTTTCTTGATCGTCGCCATCGGACCACCATAGCCGGGCACGCCGGCGCGGCCCTCCGGAGGGGATGGCGATGCGCCCGGCACCGGCATCTTCCCCCACCACCCCCGGACTTGACCCTGACCCGTACGTCAGGGGTTAGCGTCGCCGCACGTCGTGGCCGGTGGCGGGTCGTGCTGTCGGTCCGGGTGGGGACAGGAGATTCTCATGGGTACATCGCTGCCGCGTGTCACGCGGGAGGTCCGGCTCGTTTCGGCGCCGGAAGGGTTGCCGACGGCGGAGCACCTCCGGGTGGTGGAGGCGCCGTTGGCGGAGGCCGGGGACGGTCGGGTGGTGGTCAGGAACCGGTTCTTCCTGGTGTTTCCGGGGCTGCGGACGCTGATGGGGACGGAGCACGACGGGGTTCCGCTGCCGCCGCTGCGGGAGGGCGACACGCTGTTCGGTCCGGCGGTGGGTGAGGTGGTGGCGGCGCCGGACGGTGCTGCGGTGGGGGTCGGGGACCTGGTGACGCATCTGCGCGGGTGGCGGGAGTACGCGGTGCTGCCGGCCGGTGAATGCGTGGTGCTGGGTGGGGAGTTGCCGGATCCCGTGGCGCATCTGGCTCAGGGGTCGTCGGGCTACGGGGCGTTGACGCGGCTGGCGGGCGTGCGGGAGGGCGATGCGGTCTTCGTGACGGGGGCGGCGGGGGCGGTGGCGTCGCTGGCGGGGCAGGTGGCCCGGCTGCTGGGGGCGGGAAGGGTGATCGGGAGTACGGGCTCAGCGTGGAAGGCGGAGCGGCTCGTGTCCGAGCTGGGGTACGACGCCGTGGTGGTGCGCGGTGCGGGTCCGATCGCGGACCAGCTGGCCGTCGCGGCGCCGGAGGGGATCGATGTGCTGGTGGACACCGTGGCGGGCGAGCAGCTGGCCGCGGCGGTCGGGGCGGCGCGGCAGGGGGCGCGGTTCGCACTGGTGGGGGCGTTGTCGGGGCAGTTGTCGGCGCGGCGCGGCGGGGGCAGCGCCCCGGTGGAGCTGGACGCCTACCGTCTGGTCGTCAAGGGCATCTCGCTGCGCGGCTACAGCGGCGCGGACCATCCCGACGTCGAGGAGGAGTGGGTCGGCCGTTTCGGCGACTGGCTGCGTTCCGGGCGGATCACCTTCGCGCACAGCCGGATCCCGGGCATCGATCGCGCTCCCGGAGCGTTGCAGGAACTGATCGAGGGCCGTCACTTCGGTGCCGTGGTCGTGGAGGTGTGACCCGGCCCGGCTCCGGAGGCGGCGGACGGTACGCCGGGTGACGGGGACGGGAGTGGGAGCGGTGCGGATCGGTGAGGCGGCGGCTGCGGCCGGAACGACGGCCAGGGCCCTGCGGTTCTACGAGCAGCGGGGGTTGCTGCCCCCTCCCGAGCGGACGGCGTCCGGCCAGCGGGAGTACGGCCCCGACGAGGTGGCGCGGGTCCGGGTGATCCGCGACCTGCTGAGCCTGGGGCTCACGGTCGAGGATCTGCGCGGCTGCGCCGACCGTCTGCACCTCGTGACCGAGGACGCGTCGCCCGGGTGCGGATCCGCCGGAGCGGGCGGCGCCCCCTCCGGCGTCGTCGGCCGCAGACTCGCGGCCCTCGACTCCGAGATCGGCAGGCTCGTCGCACTCCGCGAGAACCTGGCGCGCCGGGCCGCAGGGCGCTGACCCGGCAGCGACCGGCCGGCGCGGACAACGGCCGGGCTCGGGCAGGGGACTTGACGTCGGCGGTGGCGGGGCTCGCGCAGAAGCGCGGCGCGGACGGCTGAGCCCCGGCGGGGGCCGGGCGGGCCGGCCAGGCCCTCCGCCCGGCGGGCCCGGCCCGCCGCCCCCCGAGTTCCCCGCCGGTTCACCGTGCCGTCCCGTCCGGTTGTCCCCGCGCTGCTGCACTGGCCGCGGCGGCCACGTTCGCACGAGCCTCCGGGTCCGTACGGAGCCGCCGCCGCCCACGATCAAGCTTGACGTGCACACGTCTTGACTCGAGGTCATGCGCGCGGCGACCTTTACTGAGCCGATCTTTCCCCGGGGAGACATATGAACAGCACGGTTCTCGGCGCGGCCACGACGCTCGCCCTGCTGGCCGTGGTGGGAGCCGCGCCGGCCCCCGACGCCTCCACGCCTCGCACGGCCCCCTCGGCCGGCCTGCCGCTCGGTGCCCCCGGGCTGACCGAGACGCGCACGACCCGGACCCTGCAGCCGGGCGTCACGCTCACCCGGATCGTGCGGGGTGCCGAGGCCGCCGCGCTCGCGTGGACCGTCGAACTGTCCATCCCCGGCGGGGCCTCCTCCCCGGACCCGGACGCGCCTCCGTCGGCGCTCAAGGACCGGGCCAGCGCCGACGAACTGGCGGCCGGAGTCCGGGCCCGCGGCTTCGACGCCCGCGTGGAGGACGTGCGGACGCCGGCCGTCGCGGACTTCGCCGGGGGTTCGCTGGGCTGGCGGGTCCGGGTCGGCTCGTACGCTTCGCAGGCCGCGGCGGCCACCGGGCTGGCCGCGCTGCGCAAGGCGGGGTTCGCCGGGTCCGCGGTGTACACCGGCTGGGACGGCGAGACCACGGACCGGGGGCCCTGGCGCGTGGACGTGCTGACCATCGATCCCCGGCGCTTCCGGGGAGGGCTCACCGCGTCCTACGGGCCGGATCTGGAGAAGCGCGAGACGACCAGCGCCCTGGCGACCGCCTCGGGCGCCACCGCCGGGGTCAACGCCGGGTTCTTCGTCCTCGACCCGAAGGCGGGCGCGCCCGGCGATCCGGCCGGAGCCGGTGTGTACGGCGGACGGCTGCTCAGCGAACCGGTCGGCGCGCGGCCCGCCCTCGTCGTGCGGGAGGACGGCCGTGCCACCGCCGTCACGCGGTTCACCTGGACGGGCCGGATCACCGCGCGGGGCTCCTCCCTGGTCCTGGACGGCGTCGACCGCGTCCCCGGGCTCATCAGGAACTGCGGCGGCACGGCGGACGACAGCCCGACCTCGCTCCCCCGGCACGACGTGACCTGCACGGACGACGACGAACTCATCGCCTTCACCCCGGAGTACGGGCAGCGGACCCCGGCCGGCGAGGGACTGGAGGCCGTCCGGGACGCGCGCGGCCGGGTCGTGGAGCTGCGCTCGCCGCGCGGCGGGACGCTGCCGGCCGGCGGCTCCTCCGTCCAGGCGACCGGGGACCGGGTAGCCGCTCTCGCGGCCCTGGCCCGGACCGGCCGGCCGCTACGCGTCGACACGGCGCTGCGCGACGACCGGGGCCGAAAGGTCGCCCTCTCCCCCGCGACCGGCATCGTCAACGGCGGCCCCGAACTGGTCCGCGACGGCCGTACGCACATCACGGCGGCGGCCGACGGCATGGTGCAGCCGGACAACCCCAGCTTCTACTACGGCTGGGTGCACAAGCGGAACCCGCGCACCCTCGCCGGGGTGGACGCCGCCGGCCGGACCGTCCTGGTCACCGCCGACGGGCGCGCCACGAACGCGCTCGGGCTGAGCATCCCCGAGGCGGCGGCCGTCGCCCGCTCCCTCGGGCTCCGCGACGCCGTCAACCTCGACGGGGGCGGGTCCACCTCCCTGGTCGTCGGCGGCGAGGTGCTCAACGCCCCCTCCGACGCGGCCGGTGAACGGCCCGTGGGCGACGCCCTGTTGATCCTGCCGGCCCGCAGGGGAACGGACCCTCGGTGAGGTGACCGGACCCGGCCGGAGTGTCCCGGTCCCGGCCGTCGGCCGCGACCTTCCCACCACCAGGAGACGACGATGACCGCGATCCCCGTCCGCAGAACACCTCTCGTGCTCGTCGTGGCCGCACTGCTGCTGACACTGGTGTCGGCGCCGCCGCTGACGGCCCGTGCCTCGGCCGCCCCGCCCGGCGCGGGGGCGGGGGTGGAGGCCGGTGCCTCCCGGGGCGCCGAGGTCACCGCGGTCACCCGGGTCGCCGACCGGCAGGTCGATCTCTCGGTCCGTTCGGCCGCGCTCGGCGGGCGGACGGTCAAGGTACGGCTGCTGACACCCGACGGCTGGGCGCCCGGCGAGCGGAGCCGGCGCTGGCCGACACTGTGGCTGCTGCACGGCTGCTGCGGTGACTACACCTCGTGGACGGCTCAGACGGACGTGGCCCGGACGGAGAGTCTGCGCGACGTCCTGGTGGTGATGCCGGAGGCCGGCTGGAACGGCTGGTACAGCGACTGGTGGAACTACGGCGAGGGCGCCGCCCCGGCCTGGGAGACCTTCCACACGAAGGAACTGCGTTCCCTGCTGGAGCACGGCTGGGGCGCGAGCACCAACCGCGTCGTCGCCGGACTGTCCATGGGCGGTCAGGGCGCCCTGCTGTACGCGGCCCGGCACCCGGGCATGTTCAAGGCCGCCGCGGCGTACTCCGGTTCGGTGCATCCGCTGCTCGACGACGAGTCGGTCGGCCGCATCATGGGCTTCTTCGCCGGGCAGGGCAACGACCCGCTGAGGGTGTGGGGCGACCCGGTGGCGCAGCGCGCGGTGTGGGAGGCCCACGACCCGTACCACCTGGCGCGGCGGCTCACGACCCTGCCCGTCTATCTGTCGTGCGGTGACGGCAGTGCCGGTCCGTTCGACCCGCCGGGCAGCACCAACGCGCTGGAGGCGGACTTCGACCGGCAGAACCAGGCCCTCGCGGACGAGCTCCACCGCCTCGGCGCCAAGCGGCTGACCACGAACTTCTACGGTCCGGGCACCCACGGATGGAAGTACTGGCAGCGCGAGCTGCACGCCTCGCTGCCGATGCTGCTCCACGCCCTGCGCGCCGACCGCTGACACGGACGTCCGGTCCCCGGCGTCCTCGCGGACGCCGGGGACCGGACGCGTGTGCGGGGAGGAGCGGGGTCAGGAGGCGACGAAGCGCGCGATCTGGCCGAGGACCACGGTGTCGGCGAGGTAGCCGAGGTGGGTCTGGCAGAGCACGTTGTTGTTCGTCGCGCCGCTGAGCTTGGTGCTGGTGTACGGGAGGATGATGCCGTCGCACGCCGAGTACCAGGTGGCGTACTTGGTGTCGCCGGGCGTCTCGTCGCCCGAGGAGATCTGGGAGATGAACGAGGACCCGGGGTACATCTGCTGGCACGTCGTGTAGATCAGGCAGGCGCCGGCGAACGTGGTGCCGTGGTTGGCGCCCGCGATGGAGGCGAGGTGGCTGACGCTCGTGTTGCCGCCGAGGACCTTCAGGTAGTACTGGCTGACGAGGCCGCCCATCGAGTGGTTGACGATGGCGACCTTGCTCGCCCCGGTGCGCGCCTTCACGTTGTTCACGAAGGCGGCCAGGCCCTGCGCGTTGGTGATGTTGTTGCCGTAGGAGTCGTACTCGTACGCGAAGAGGTTGGAGCTGGACCAGCCGTTGAGACGGAAGACGCTCATGGCGGTCACCCAGTTCGACGCGCTGCCCGTGTAGCCGTGCACGAACACGACCGGGGTGCTGGTCGACAGCGGCTGCACGGCGGCCGCGGTCGCCGTGGTGGGGGTCTGGGCGGGGGCCGCGCCGGCCGCGGAGGCCGAGGAGAACAGAGTGAAGGCGACCGTGACGGCGGCGAGGGCGCCGAGAAGCCGGCGTGGTGAACGACGACGCATGGGGGACTCCTGAGGGGGATGGGTGCGGACGGATGCCCGCCCGGTCCAGAGTCGGGGTGCCGGGCGCCGGCGCCATCGGTGAAATCACCGGCCTTCGGTCGCGGGGCGGGAATAGCGGCGGGCGGACGCTGTTGATCACAGCATGACTTCTGAGACGCACAAGGATTTCGGCCGGATCGGCATCTGGAGCGGCGCCCTGCGTCCGTCGCGGACGGACGACGCGGGGAGGGCGGCCATCGCCGAAGCCGTGGCCGAGCTGGACGAGTTGGGCTACGGAACGGTGTGGCTCGGCAGCAGTCCCTCGCCCGAGGACGCGGCCGAGGTGGTGACCGCGACCCGCAGGATCACGGTGGCCACGGGCATCCTGAGCATCTGGAACCACGGCGCGGCCGAGGTCGCGGCACGGATCGCCGCGCTGGCGCCTGCCGACCGGGAGCGGTTCGTCCTCGGCCTCGGCGTCAGCCACGGTCCGCTGGTGCCGCAGTACGCGAAGCCGTACAGCGCGATGGTGGCGTACCTCGACGAGCTGGACGCGGCGGCCGGTCCGGTCGGGCCCGGCCGCCGGGTGCTGGCGGCGCTCGGTCCCCGGATGCTGAGGCTGGCGGCCGACCGGGCGCTCGGCGCGCATCCGTATCTGGTGACCGCCGAGCACACGGCGGAGGCCCGCGCCGCGCTCGGCCCCGACGCCCTGCTGGCCCCCGAGCTGACCGTCGTGCTCGGCACCGACCTGGACCGGGCCCGCGCGACCGCGCGCGGCATTCTGAGCCGCTATCTGCAACTCCCCAACTACACCGACAACTTGCTGCGCCTCGGCTTCGGCGTGGACGACTTCGACGGCGGGGGCAGCAGGCGGCTGCTGGACGCCCTCTTCGCGCTGGGCGACGCCGAGCGGGTGAAGGAGCGGGCCGGGGAGTACGCCGAGGCGGGGGCCGACCATGTGGCGCTCCAGGTGTACACGGCCGGGGACGACGGCTCCCCGCTGCCGCGTGCCGCCTGGCGCGAGCTGGCCGATGCCTTCGGCGACGAGCTGTAGCGCCCGCGGACGAACCGACGGGCGGGCCCCGGAGGTTCGGGACCCCGGGCCCGCCCACCGTGCCCGGAAAGGCTAGGACGTGCGCAGCAGCGCGCAGACGAGGTCCTCCTCGACGGCCCGGAGCCGCTCGAGCAGCGCGGGCTTGTTCGTCTTGTTGATCTGGGTGGTGACGGAGAGAGTCAGGGACCGTGCGCCGTCGGGCGTGGCGGCGATCAGCTGGGTGTAGCCGGGGAAGTTGCCGGTGTGGCCGTGGACGACACCGCAGCGGGTGCCGTAGCGGAAGAGGGCCAGTCCGGCCCGGTTGGTGCCGGGTCCCGCGGGCTCGGAAGAGCCGTCCACCCAGGTGCGCTGCGAGCGGCGGGTCCGGGCGGAGAGCAGGGTGCCGCCGGCGTAACCGCGGACGAAGGCCGTCATGTCCTCGGGGGTCGAGACGATGCCGCCCGAGGCCCAGACGCCCGAGGCGCTCAGCACCTCGCTGACGTCCTCGGGCCGCGCGGGCGGGGCCCCGACGTCGTAGCCGTGCATGAAGGGGGCCGGCATCGTGTAGCCCTGCGGCAGGGTGGTGTCGCGCAGGCCGAGCGGGCGGTACACGAGCCGGGACAGCAGGTCCTCGTAGCGCCGGCCCGTCGCCGCCTCCGCCATGAGCGCCACGGCGATGTTGTCCGAGTTGGAGTACGCGTACCGGGAGCCCGGCCGGAAGAGCGGCGGCCGGTCGGCGACGTAGTCGAGGAGCCGGCGGGAGTCGAAGTGCCGGCGCGGGTCCGCGGTGACCAGTGCGAGGAACTCCGCGTCCTGGGAGTAGTCGGGAAGCCCGCTGGTGTGGTGGAGGAGCTGGCGCAGGGTGACTGGGTGCCAGGTGCGCGGCAGCCGGGGAAGGACCCGGCCGATGGTGTCGTCGAGACGCAGGCTCCCCCGGTCGACGAGGCCGAGGGCGACGGCGCCGCTGTACGCCTTCGCGGTGCTGGCGATCCGCATGTGGTCGGTGGTCCGGACCGGGCGGCCGGTGCGGATCTCGGCCGTGCCGGCCCGGTGCACCTCGGTGCGGTCGCCCCGTCGCAGGACGGCGATGGCTCCGGGCGGGCCGCCGGGCGCCGTGGTCAGCTCGCGCAGTCGTCGGTCGAGTGCGTCGGGGCGGCCGTGGTCCGTCTCGGCTGCCGCGCCGGTGGGGGCGAGCAGCGGAGCGGTCAGGCAGGCGGCGGCCAGCAGGGCGACCAGGGGGCGGCGGACGCGGGGCGGGACGGTGGGCGGCACGGGCGGGCTCCTGGGGGCGTGGACGCGGTGGGGCGTCCAGCTTCGCTCCGTGTCCGGTCGGCGGCGCGGGACCGTGCTCCATCCGGCCGAGGCGCGGACGGAGCACGGCGAGGGAACCGCCGTGCCGGGCGGCCCGGCACGGGAGGGGCCGTGCCGGGCGGCCGGGTGGCGAGGTGCTGTGCCGGGCCGGTGAGGGCGGGGCCGCGTCGGCTCCGCCCTCACCGGTTCCAGAAGGCTCTTCCGTCAGCCGCTGTTGCGGACCGTTCCGGATGCCTTCACGTCCGCGCCCGTGCCGTCCGCCGGGGTGGCGGTCAGCTTCCAGGTGTAGTTGCCGGACGGCGCCGCCGCGCCCGCGTCCGTGGTCCCGTCCCAGGCGACCCGGACCGTGCCGGGGGTGTTCTCCCCGGTCCAGGTGCGCACGACCGTCCCGGTCGACTGCTCGGTGAGCGTGAGACGCCAGGAGGCGGCCGGCTTGGAGAGCCACCAGGCGGCGGCCCACTCGCCGGTCCAGGCGGGCGGCGCCTCGGTGCGCGCGACGCGCAGGGCGGAGACCGCCTGCTGCGGCGCCGTGATGTGCACGGTGTCGTCGGCACCGACCGTGACGAGCTTGCCCGCGGCCTCGTCGAGGGTCCAGGTGGTGCCGCGTCCGTCGCCGCTCGCGGGCTCCTTCACGTCGGCCACGGTGCCCAGGTCGGCGGTGGTGCCGTCGGTCTGGAGCGCGGTGAGGCGGATGCCGGTGCCCGCCTCGTGCCGGGCGAGGAAGTGGTCACCGAGCAGGACGCCGGACGCCGGGGCGTCGTACGTCCGCCCGGTCGCCAGATCGCGGACGCCCGCGGCGTTCTTCGCACCGCACGCCCAGTACAGCAGGGTTCCGCTGAGCTGGAGTTCGTCGGGGACGCAGGCGGTTCCCAGGGCGGTGGTGCGCGTGACGGTGCCGGTGAGCAGGTTGATGGTGTTCACCGTGCCCGGCTTGTTCGGTGCCGCCTTGAGCAGGCGCTTCTGGTCGAGCACGGAGGCCATGGCGGGCTGTTCGCGGACGATGAGGTCGCGGACGGTGTCCACGACGTACTGGCGGCCGGCCGCTTCGTACAGGACGAAGTCCGGTGCCGTGTCGACGATGCGGCCGTCCGTGCCGGGCAGGGTGAACCGGTCCGCCGGGTGCTCGGGGTCGTCACCCGTCACGAGGACGTCGGCGCCGGTGTCGGCATCGGCCACGAGACGGGCGAACCCCTCGTCGTTGCCGTCGGCGAAGCGGCCCGCGGCCAGGCCCGGGAAGGCGGGCAGCGGTTCACCCTCGACGGGGTCGAGTGCCGTGCCGATGTTCCTGCCGTGGAGCGTACGGGTGCCCTGGAGGGCGTTGGCGTAGCGCAGGCGGCCCCGGTCCAGGCTCAGCGCCTCGATCGCGCCGTCCGCGGTCTTGACCTTGGGCACCTCGCGCAGGGGCAGCCCGAAGACGCCGCCCACGCTGGTCCAGCTCAGCAGGCGGATCGCCCGGTCGCCGTCCGGCTTCCTGCCGAGCGCGAACAGGGTCGACTCGTCGGAGGCCTGGAAGATCTGCTCGATGTCGTCCAGCGGGGTGGGTTGGGCGGCGGATCCGTCGAGGGGGCTGAACCACAGCGGCCCGTCGTCCTCGCGCCAGGCGACGCTCTGCCGCACCACGTACGTCGTGACCTCGCTGTCGGGCGACGTGGTGGGCAGCGGGAAGATCCGGGGCGCCGCGCTGCTGCCGCGCTGCATGATGCGCACACCGGGCTGACCCGAGCGGGAGTACCAGCTGATGGTGGCCTGGGTGATCCGGACGTTGGTGGCGTCGGCCTCGACGGGCAGCGGGGCGACCGTGCCGTTGTAGGCCGTGAGGACGCCGTACTTGGGTGTGCCGCCGGCGTCGCGGTAGCGGATCAGGAGCTGGTTGTCCCAGCCGCTCAGCACCTCGGGCACGGCTCCCGTCGTGGCGCCGGCGGGCAGTTGCACGACCGGGTCCGGATACGGGGAGCCGACACCGCGCACGACGCGCAACTGGTACGTGCCGTCGCCCTGGTCGACGGTGGCCAACGGCCAGCCGCTGACGATCCGCAGGTTGAGGTAGTGGGCCGGGACCACGACGACGCTGGAGTTGCGGGGGTCCTCGACGCCGGTTCTCACGATGTCCGTGCCGCCGTCCTCGCGCGGGCGGAGGTACGAGACCCGGTTGAACCCGTCGTGGTCGCGGACGATCGCGTCCTCCGCCACACCGTCGAGGGCGGTGACACGGGTGGTGGTGCTGTTGTAGGTGTTGGTCCACAGGTAGGCGTCGCCCTCGCGGTAGAGGACGCCGTTCATGCCGGTGGCCAGCAGCTTCGCCGAGCCCTCCGCGTACGCGTCGGGCGCGGGTATCGCGACGTCGGCGGCCTCGGCGGCGTGGGCCGTGGCCGGCAGGACGGTCGTCAGGCCCGCGGCGAGCACGGCGGCGACGGCCGCGGCGGTGGCCGTGGTGCGCGTGCGCCGGGTGCGGTGTGTCGTGCGCAGGTGATGGGACACCTGACCCCCCTCTTGGTATCCGCACACATGTGCGTGATGCGGTGATCGCGGCCAAAGATACCCAGCTGTGCGGGAGTTGTGGCGGGGTTGTGTTCACTCCGTGTGTCGTGACGGGACGTGGCGGATCCGGGGGTTCACCGCCCGTCCATCGGTCCGTTGCCCAACCGTCGCACGACAGGCTCCCGTTGGGCGGTCGCCGGGTCGTACGATGCGCGGGCGGGGCACGCGCCGCGCACGGGTGACCGGGGGGTTCGATGCCGGGTGGGAGGTACGGGGGCCGTTCCGCCGTGCTGCCGGAGGGGGTGCGGAACGCGCTGCCGGAGGGCGTGGAGGTGTACCGCCTGGGGCCGGACGGGGAGATCGCGCTGGCCCGCCGCGACGGTGAGCAGGTGCTGGGGCCCGAGCGGGAGTTCCTGAGGTTCATCGACGACGGGCAGTTCGCCCGCTATCTGGTGGGCGACGCGGCGACCTCACCCGAGCGCCCCTCCAACGCGACGGTGAAACTCGGCGTCGTGGGGCCCCGCAGCGCCTTCACCCCGCACGCCCACGGCGGGGAGCACTTCGTGCTGAGCCTCGGCCACGCGGCGTGCGGGCTCTCCGACGTCCGGACCGGGCGCGTCGTCGACGTACCGCTGCGGCCCGGCATGCTCATCCGCATACCGGAGCTGATGCCGCACTCCTTCGCGAACCGGGCCCGCCGCCCGCTGACGATCCTCGCGGCCAACACCGGCTACGGAATCGACCACGAGGACTACGCGATCACCGCCGCCGAGGCCGAGCGGCGCGTCGCGCGGGAGCCGGCGGACGGCGGGCCGCTCGCGGTCGCCGCCCCCGTCGACTACCGCGTGATGGGCGCGGCCCTGCGGGACATCGAGCGGCTCCAGCGCGAGCGCGGCATCGGGGCCGTCACCGTACGCGAACGGGCCGCGGCACACCTGCGGAGGCTGGCTGCCGCGCTGGAGGGCCCCCGGTGATCTGTCCGCACTGCGCCCGGAGCCTGCTGTTCAGGCAACGGCAGGGCCACAAGTGCTCCGTCTGCGGGCGGGCGTTCGCGCTCGATCCCAGGACCAACGCACTCGGGCTCAGCGATCTGCGGGTGCGGCGGGTCCTCGCGAGGATCACCCGGGAGGGGACGGTGACGGTGACACCGGACCAGTTGTGGTTCGCCCTCGCGCGCACCCGGCTGAAGGAGCCGCGCATCCCCCGGGGCCGCGCCGGGGCCTTCGTGCTGATCGGGCTGGTGGCCGGCGTGCCGGGGCTCGTCTCGGGCGCGGGTCCGCTGCTCGTGGCCTCCGGTGTGCTGCTGCTGATCGGCGCGGGCTGTGCGGCGGCCCGGAGGGCTGGAGCGGGGCGGGGACGCCCGGTGATGGACCGGGCGGCGTTCCGGAAGAAGGCGCTGGGCGCCTGGCTGCGGGTGTACGGCGGGCTGCCGCCCGGCGTGGCCGAGGACTCCGCTCCCCCGGCCTTCACCGCCCCGGGAGGGGAGGCCGCGCGGGACTGGTCCGGGGCGGTGCTTCTCTGCCCCGACCCCGGGATCAGGACCTTCCTGGCCGCCAACGGGGTGCCCGAGCGGTGCGGTGTCGCGCTGGCGGGCCACCCCGACGCGCTGGCGGCGGGAGGCGCGGACGGTCCGGTCGTCGTGCTGCGGGACGCGGACGCCACGGGCGAACTCCTCGTTCGGGAGGTACGGACGGCTCTGGCTCCCCGGCCGGTGATCGACGCCGGACCGGACCTGCGCACCGCCAGGGCCCTCACCCGCGCCGTTCCACTGCGCGAGCGCGGGGCCCGGCCCGGCGCCGCGGCTCTGGCGCGGCTGGCAGCCCTCGGCGGGTACACCGAGGAGGAGCTGGCCTGGCTGCGCACGGGCCGGCGGATCCCGCTGTTCGCCGTGGAGCCGGCCCGCCTCCTGGAGACCGTGGCCCGCCGCGTCGAGCGGGTGGTCGCGGGGGCCGGTCCGGAGCGCGACCGCGCGGCGGCCACCGGATTCATGACCTGGCCCGGCCCGGACGTCGCACACGGGACGGGGACACGATGATCTGTCCGCACTGCGCCGCCTCCCTCACGCGCCGGGAGCGCACCGGGCACGTCTGCGCGCACTGCTTGAGGCGGTTCGCGCTCGATCCGGCCGTCCACGGGCCGGGCATGACGGATGTACGGGTGCGGGCCGTCGTGGACCGGGCCACGGACCACGGCCGGCTCACGGTGACACTGGGCCAGCTCTGGTATCTGGCCCGGACGCAGAACCATGCCGGGGCGGGGCGGGACGCCTCGGGGGTGCCCGGCTGGGTGCGGGCCCTGGTGGCGCTGCCGGTGGCCGGCGCGCTCTTCGTGAGCACGGTGCCGGCCGACGGCCCTCTCGCCGTCGCGGCGACGCTGGCCGCTTGCGCCGTCCTCGTCGCCGCGCTGGCTCTGCGGCACCGTCCGGCACGGCCCGACGTCTCCCGGATCGTTCCCTCCGAGGAAGGCTTCCGGGCACTCATGAACGGTGCCTGGACCACCACCTACCGCCGGCTGCCGAAGGGTGTGGTGGACGACGCCCTTCCCCTGCCGGGTGGCCCGAAAGGGTCGCCGGCCGGCGGGGCACCGGCCGCGCCCCGGGCGGTGATCCTGTGCACGGACCGGGTGGTGGCCCGTTTCCTGACGGTGAACCGGATTCCGCGCCGGCTCGGCGCGGTGCTCGTGGAGCCGGGCGCAGGCAAGCGGTCCCCCGCTCGGAAGCCGTTTCCGGAGAGCGCCGGGGCCCTACTCGACGACGTTCTCGGCGCGCTCGGCCCGTACGGGGGCCGGCTCCCGGTGGTCGTCCTGCACGATGCCGATCCGGACGGGGTGCTGCTGGCCCCGCTGCTGCGCGCGGCGGCGCCGGAACGGGCCGTGGTGGACGCGGGGCTCGCCGTCGCGGCGGCCAGGACCGCGCCGGGCGCGGTCCGGCTGTTCCGCAGGGACGAGACCGTCGACCCTGCCGTGCTGCGGACGGTCGGCGGGCTCGCGGAGCGCGATGCCGCGTGGCTGGCCGAGGGGTTCCGGAGCCCGGTCGCCGCGGTGCCGCCGCGCGTCCTGGAGTCCGTCGTGACCCGGGCGGTGGAGCACGCCGCGACCGTCGCGGCGCCCGGGGCCGGGGCGGGCCGCGACGACGGCTTCCTCTCCTGGCCCGAGGGCCCGCCCGCCGCCCCCGCGCGCCGGAGGAAGGGGGCGGGCGGCGCATGACCGGACACCGCTCGTCGCCCGCACCGGCCACCGGGCCCGGCACGCGCCTGATCGGCGCGGCGCTCCTCCGGGCCGCCGCCCGCGCGGCGGGCCCCGGCGCGGTGCGGTTCACCGGACGGCAGCTCTACTACGAGACCTGCCGGGTCCTGGATCCCGCGTCGTCCCTGCTCCGCCGTGTCCCGCACACCCCCGCCCCGCTCCTGCGCCCCGCCGCCTTCGCTCGCGCCCTGGAGGCCAGGGGCCCCGAGACCGTGCCCGGACTGCTGCCCCCGGTCGAGGCCGGCCCGCCCAGGGACCCCGCCGACGCGCCCGAACCCGATCTGTACGCGTACGGGCTGCCGCGCCTCCTGGTCTGCCAGGATCCGGAGATCGCGGCGATGCTGCTGGCCAACCACGTCCATCTGGAGGCCGCGTGCCCGGTGCTCCCCGCCGCGTACGCGCTGCCGCTCGCGGCGCGTCTGCGCACGGCCCTCAAGCGGGCGGAGGGGGCCGCGGTGCACGTGCTGCACGACGCCTCCCCCGCCGGGATCGCGCTCCCCGCCCGGGTCCGAAACGCGCTCGGAGCCGTGCCGGGGGTCCGGGTCGTCTCGATGGGGCTGGTGCCCCGGCACGCGGCGGCGCTCCGCCTGCCGAGCGGCCGGGGGCCGTCGCCCGTGCCCGGGGACCGGCCACCGGGGCTCACCGCCCGCGAGTCCGCCTGGCTGGACCGGGGCCGCTTCGCCGAGGTCGCGGCCGTGCCCCCGCCGCGCCTGGTGCGCACCGTGCTCCAGCTCGCCCGGGGGCCCCGCCGGCACCGGTCGTCCCTCCGGTCCGAGCTGCGCGGGCTGCGCACCACGGGCTTCCTCACCTGGCCCGCCCCCTGACGCCCCGTCCCGGACAGCTCGTCGCCCGTCCGGGCCCGCCCTTCCGACAGACCCGAGGACGCCCACGATGATCCGCCCCCAGGAGATCGGCTACACGGACGACCTGCTCGCCGACGGCAGCGTCCACCGGCGCTACGAGGACGGCCGGGAGGAGTGGCGCCGCCGCGCGGACGCCACCGGGCGGCTCGTCCGCTGGCACGACGGCCGGGGCGGCTCCGGAACCGATGAGCTGCTCGGCGGGCGCGTCGTCAAACGGACGCTCGCCGACGGCACCGTGACGTTCGCCCGCGACATCGGCTACGGCCGCACGGTGTGGGGTCGCGGTGAGCGCGTCACGGTCAACCGCACCTCCTTCGGCGGCCGGGTGGGCGTGCTCCTGGCCGGGCTGGGCGTGGCGACTCTCGCCGTCACGGCCGCGCAGCTTCCGCCCGCGAGCCTCACCCCGGAGGAAGAGGAGGAGCTGCGGCAGCAGGCGCGTGACCAATCCTCGTCCCCGGGTGACGGAGGGGACGGCGGCGACGGCGGCGGGTGGGACGCGGACTGGGACCACGGCGAGGACAGTTGGAGCGACGACGACTTCGGCTGAGCGTGGAGACGGCGCCCCCGGCCGTACGCGGGAGCGGCAGGAAGCACACGACAGGGAACAGGAGGAGGACGGCGGTGACACGGTTCTGTGTCTGCCTCTCCCCGACGACCGGGCGGGCCCGGACGGAGATCGAGGCCATGGCCGGGTCGGCCCCGGTGGCGGTGGAGGGCCCGGAGGGCTTCGGCCTGGGGCTGCTCCGGGACGAACCTGGGCGGGCCGAGGGCCCGTTCACGGCGGACGGGGTGACGGCGGCCGGGGAGGTCACGCTGCACAACCGCGCCGAGCTGGTGGCCGCGCTGCGCGCCTCGGGGGCCGTCGTGCCCGAGGGGTGCCGGGACGGGGAGGTGCTGCTGCGCTGCTGGTCGCGGCTGGGTGAGGCGGGTGTGGCGCGCGCCGAGGGGATGTTCGTCCTGGCCGTGCCGGAGCGGGCGGGCCTGGTCCTGATCCGCGACCAGGTGGGCGCGCGCACCCTCTTCTACGCACGCGCCGCCGGGTCCTGGGCGGCCTCGACGTCGCTGCGGGCACTGCGGCGCTGGCCGGCGCTGGGGACCTCGATGAACGTCGCCGCCGTCCGCTCCTTCCTCACCTTCGCCTATCTGCCAGGCGAGGAGACCCTGCTGACGGGGGTGCGGGAGGTGCTGCCCGGCCGCGTGGTGTGCCTGGGCGCGGACGGCTCGGTGACGCGGTCCGTGTACTGGGAGCCGCGCGAGTGTGTGGCGCGGCCCGCGCCGGAGGATCCTTCGGAGTACGTACGGACGCTCCGTGCACTGCTGGAGCGGGCGACGGCCGACCGGCTCCCGGCCGGGGAACCGGCGGCCGTGCTGTTGTCCGGCGGTATCGACAGTTCGCTGGTCACCGCGCTGGCGGCCCGGCTGCACGACCGTCCCGTGCGCACGTACTCGATCAGTTTCGGTGACGGGCTGCCCAACGAGCTGGGGTACTCGGGTCTCGTGGCCGCGCACTGCCGCACGCGTCACCGGGTGCTGAGTGTGTCGGGGGCGACGGTCGCGTCCCGGCTCGCGGACGCGGCGGCGCTCCTGGACAGTCCCGTGGGTGATCCGCTCACCGTGCCGAACCTGCTGCTGGCGGAAGCCGTCGCGGCGGACGGGGCCGGCTGTGTCCTCAACGGCGAGGGCGGCGACCCGGTCTTCGGCGGGCCGAAGAACCTGCCGATGCTGGTGCAGGAGATGCACCGCACGCCCGGCGCTCCCTGGGACGAGGACCGGGCGACGGCCTACCTGCGCTCGTACCGCAAGTGCTGGACGGATCTGCCGGAGCTGCTGACGGCGCAGACGCTGGACGCGTTGCGGGACGCCCCGCTCCCGCAGCGGTTCGTCGCGCCGTACCTGGGCGGCGGGGCGGACGGTCCGTACCGGATGAGTCATCTCCTCAACCAGCTCCTGCACTGCAATCTGCGGACGAAGGGCGCGCACCACATCCTCACCAAGGTGGAGCGCCTCACCGCGTCGCAGGGGATCGAGGGCCGTTCGCCGCTGTTCGACCGCCGGGTGATCGACCATGCCTTCGCCACTCCGCCGGAGTTCAAACTGCGGGGTGCGGCGGAGAAGTGGATCCTCAAGGAGGCGGTGCGCGATCTGCTGCCGGCGACGGTCGTCGACCGGCCGAAGAGCGGGATGCGGGTGCCGGTGCAGCAGTGGCTGGCGGGGCCGCTGCGTGAGCTGGGGCACGATCTGCTGCTGAGCCGGCGGGCGGCGGAGCGCGGATTGTTCCGGCGGGACACGGTGCGGACCTGGCTGCGGGGCGAGGGCACGCTGCTGCCGCGTCAGGGCGGCAAGCTGTGGCTGGTGCTGACGCTGGAACTGTGGCTGCGGGCGTACGAGGTGTAGGCCGGCGGGCGGCACCCGGCCTTCCGGGTGCCGCCCGCCGGGCCGCCGTGGTCAGGGCGTCACGACGGAGCCGCCGAAGGTGACGACGAGCCGGCCGTCCGAGGCGAACGACCAGCCGAGGGCGCCGTCGTACGAGGCGCAGCGCGAGCCGTTCGACCCCGTCCAGAACTGGTTGGAGCCGTCGGCGTCACCGATCGTCTTGTCGTTGGAGCCGCTGCCGTCGCGGCAGGAGGTGTTGTTCCGGAACACCGACGTGCCCTTGTCGAAGGAGAAGTTGCGCTCCTCGTTGTCGATGCCGACGTTGTCCGAGATCGTCATCGAGCCGGGGTTGCTGTTGTACGTGAATCCGTGGTGCCCGTTGGCATAGGCGATGCTGCGGCGCACGACGTGGTCGACCTCGATGCCGTCCCCGCCGAGCTTGAAGCCGTTGCGGTCGCCGTCCTCGTTCACCGTGCCGTCCGAGAGCGTGCCGTTGTGGTACGAGAGGGAGTCCTCGATGGTCACCGGTCCGATGGGACCGGTCTCGTTCTTGGTGTAGAGGTCCCAGCCGTCGTCGATGTTGTTGTGCGACACGGTGTACCGGAAGACGTTCCCGGGGCCGGAGGTGAGCTTGGAGGCGAAGCCGTCGGCGTCCTCGCCGTCGGAGTCGGCGTTGTCGTGCGACTCGGAGCTGAGGACGAGGTTGTTCGACGGCCAGTCGGCCTGCGGGGTGGTGGAGGCGATCCGTGAGATCTGGAGCCCGGAGTCGCGGTTGAAGCGGGTCACGACGCGTTCGATGACGTTGTCGCTGCCGCCGACGAAGATCCCGTTGTCCCCGGCGTGTTCGACGGTGATCCCGTTGATGTGCCAGTAGTCGCCGTTCACCGCGAGGCCGCGGTTCGCGGGGTCCTCGGTCATGGCCGAGAAGTTCAGCACGGGCTTCTCGCCCGGGTAGGCGGCCAGGGTGGTGCGGGCGCCCGAGGTGCCGTCGTTGCCCGGCGGAATGGTGACCGTCGTCGCGTAGTGGTACGTCCCGCCGCGCAGGTAGATGGTGCCGCCGGAGGAGACGCGGCCGATCGCCGAGGACAGCGTCGTCGGGTCCGACTCGGTCCCGGCAGCGGAGTCGGTGCCGTCCGGCGCCACGTACAGGGCGTCGGCCGCGAGCGCGGCGGGCACGGCCGAGGCGCGGGCGGCGGTGGGGGGCGCGGCCTGGGCGGCGGGGCCCGACACGGCGGCGAGCGAGCCGGCCAGCAGGCCGGCGCAGACGAGGGCGGGGGTGATCTTCATCGTTCGACTCCAAAGTGGGGGTGTGGTTCGTTCGACGAGTGCGCGTACGTGCCTGTTCGGCTTCATGAACGGATCGGGGTGGTGTGGGGGTTGCCCCAGGCCCGCACAAGCGCTTTCTATGGACCTTAGACATGCACCATGTTCACGTCAATGAACATGTACATGAATGCTGTTTACGCATATGACTGCACGGCACGCGGTCACGTCCTCGGAATGCACACTCATTTGTTCGTTCTCACTTTCCAGTGATAGAAAACAGTCATGAGTGTCGCCCACCGCCTCGATCTGACCCTGCGCCTGGTGCAGGGCTCCACCCGTGTCTCCGTCGCCGAGCTGGCCCAGCGCCTCGGGGTGTCGGAGATGACCGTGCGCCGCGATCTGGACGCGCTGGAGGGCCGGGGGCTCGTGCGGCGCGTGCACGGTGGGGCGGTGGCGACGCGATCGCGCGCCGAGGACGCCGGGTTCGACGCGCGCGCCTCCTGGCAGGCGGCTACGAAGGACCGTCTTGGGGCGGCTGTCGCCTCGCTCGTCGAGCCGGGTTCAAGGGTGCTGCTGGACGCGGGGACCACGACGGTCCATGTGGCCGAACAGCTCGCGTCCCGGGGGCCGTTGACCGTGGCCGTGCTGAGCCTTCAGGCGGCGGTGCGGCTGGCCGACCGGCCGGGCATCGACCTCCTGGTCGTGGGCGGGCGCTCCCGTCCGGGCGAGCGGTCCTTCGTCGGCCCGCTCGCGCTCGGCACGCTGGAGGAGCTGGCCTTCGACTGCTTCGTGATGTCGATCGGCGGGGTGCACGCCGAGCACGGCTGGTCGGAGTTCTCGCTGGAGGACGCCGCCGTCAAGCGGGTCGGCATCGCCCGGTCGGCGCGCACGGTCGTGGTCGCCGACGCGACCAAGCTCGGGGTGCGGGCGTTCAGCCGGGTCGCCCCGCTCGACTCGGTGGAGCGGTTCGTCACCGACCGGGCGGCGGCCGACTCCGACACCCACCCCGGCGGCCCGCAGACCCTGGACGCCCTGCGCGAAGCGGGCGTCGACACCGTCCTCGCCTGAGCCGCGCCCGCCCTCCGGTCCTCATCGCCTGCCCCGTTCCCCCGTTCCCCCGTTCCCCCATTCCCCCGTTCCCCCTTCCGAGGAGTGTGCCGCCGTGGCCACCGCACCCCGTCCCCTGATGATCCTGGTCGCCGGACCGTACCGGTCGGGCACCGGCGACGACCCCGAGAAGCTCGAAGCGAACGTGCGGGCGATGAACCGCACGGCGCTCGCGCTGTTCCGGGCCGGTCACCTGCCCGTCACCGGCGAGGCGCTCGCCCTTCCGCTGCTGGAGAGCGCCGGAGGCGCACGGCCCGGCGACGCGCTGTTCGACGAGATCTTCCACCCCGTCGCCGAACGCCTCCTGGCCCGCTGCGACGCCGTCCTGCGCATCGGCGGCCCCTCCGAGGGAGCGGACCGCATGGTCGCCCTGGCCCGTGCCGGCGGCAAGGCCGTTCACACGGCGCTCGCCGACGTCCCGGATGCCCGATGACCGCCGGGATCGACACCCCCGACCGCCGCGGCCGCACCGGGCTGGACCGGCAGGGTCTCGGACTGACCGGCAATCCCCGCGTACGGATCCGGCAGGTCGAGGTGCTGTCCTGCGACTGGTACGTCCTGCGCCGGACCACGTTCGACTACGAGCACAGCGACGGGCACATCAGCCGCGAGCGGCGCGAGACCTACGACCGGGGCGACGGCGCGACGATCCTGCTGTACGACGCGTCGCACGGAACGGTGCTGCTGACCCGTCAGTTCCGGCTGCCCGCCTATGTCAACGGGCACCCCGACGGCATGCTCCTGGAGACCGCCGCCGGGCTGCTCGACGGGGACGGGCCCGAGGAGGCGATCCGTCGCGAGGCGGCCGAGGAGACCGGGCACGTCATCGGCGTACCCGAGCATGTCTTCGACGTGTACATGAGCCCGGGGTCGGTCACCGAGCGCCTGCACTTCTACGCCGCTCCCTACGATCCGGCGGACACGCCGGCGGGGGCGACGGGGATCGCGGCCGAGGGCGAGGACATCGCGACGGTCGAGCTCCCCTTCGCCGAGGCCCTGGCCATGGTCCGTGACGGCAGGATCGCGGACGCCAAGACGATCATGCTGCTCCAGTGGGCCGCGCTCGACGGCCCCTTCCGCCCCGCCGCGGCGCTCCCCCACCGGGGATGACGCACGGCCCGGCCCCGCCGCCGCTCAGAGCGCGGTCAGCAGGGCGTCGAGCGGGGCGGGCACCCGGTCGGGGTCGAGGGCCTCGACGAGAACCCTGCCGTACTGGATCTTCCGCCCCTTCTTCGTGCCGAGGAAGCGGCGCAGCTGGCGCTCCGGGGGGCGGCCCTGCTGGGCGGGCTGGCGCCGGAACGTCTGCAGCGCGCGCAGGTCGCCCTCGGCCCGTACGGCCTCCACCGCCCGGGGCACGCCCAGGGCCCTGATCAGCTCGTCCTCCAGATCGGCCGAGCAGACGAAGAACTCCCCCTGTCCGGCCTCCGCCCGCTCCAGAGCCCGTGTGTAGTAGGGCAGTTCGGCCTCGTCGCAGAGTCCGGTGAGGCGGAGGTCCAGGCCGGGCGGTCCGAGGAGGGCGGTGTAGCGTCCGACGCTCATCGCGCCGCCCATCGGCAGCACGCAGACCCCTTCGGCCTCCAGATCGCGGCCCCGTCGCGCGGCAAGGGCGTCGACCGCCGCCGCGTCGCTCGGCCCCTCCAGCAGGACGACGGCCCGGACGGACAGCCGTGCCGCCAGAGCGCGGGCCGGCTCGGGCGGGCCCCCTGCCGCCCACGCGGTGACGGCGTTCCGGAAGAGACCCATGTCCGACATGGGACGAGTCTGCGTCGGTCCGGGCCCCGGGGGCAGGGATGTTCGCCCGGACGGCCCGGCCTCACGGCGGCGGGCGGGGGCGGCGCTCATGCGTCCCGGGTCATGTCGCGGACCGGGGAGCGGGGTTCGTATCCGGCCGCGCGGTACGTGGCGACGGCGGCGGCGTTCGAGGCGGGGGTGCAGACCATCGCGCTCGACGCGCCCATGTCGCGCAGTGCTGCGGCGGCCGCGACGCTGATCGCCCGGCCGTGGCCGCGCCCCCGGTGGCCGCGGTGGACGCCCATCGGCTCCAGCAGTCCGGGGCGGCCGGGTCCCGCCGACCACACCGTCACCCAGGCGACGGCGGCGCCCTCGTCGTCGTACGCGAGAAGCGACCGGGCCTCCGCGAAGGGCCGCCCGGCGGCCATGGCGTGCCAGCGCTCCGCCGTGAACACGGAGCCGTCGAACGCGGACCGGTGGACGGCGGTGCTCTCAGCGGCGCGTCCGGGGCCGACGCGCTCGACGCGCACGCCGGGGTGGGGCACCGGCTCGGTGAGGTCGCGGTGCAGCGGGGTCCAGGGCTCGTCGGGGTGCCATCCGGCCCCGGCCAGCAGGCCCTGGAGGCGGGCGGCCATCGGGGCCTCGACGCTCGCCCTCCCGGCGGGCAGGAGGCCCCGGTCCGGGTCGGTCACGTCGGCGAGCATGCTCCGGGCCAGCTCCTCGTCGCGCTGGGCCTCGCGGGCGATCGTCAGGCGCAGCAGTCCGGGTCCGTCCAGGAGCCCGACGGCGAGGATCCGGCCGTCGCGGCTCCAGGTCCGCACGGCGGCGGCGGTCGCCTCCGGCCCCGCTCTCCAGAACCATCCGAGGTCCCCGGGGTGCAGTTGCAGCGGTGAGGCGTCGGACTGCCAGCCGCGCAGTGCGGCGACGGCCCCGCCCAGTCCGTTCACGTCCGGCTCGGTCAGCTCGATCGGCATGTGCCGATCAGACACCACCCACCGCGTTCCGCGCATCCGGTTTCCGGCCGAGCGTGCGGTCCAGCACGGTCAGCAGCAGGTACACAACGCCCGCGCCGAGCATGAACCAGGCGAGGTGGTGCATGCCGCCGGTCGTGACGTGCGGTCCCAAGGAGAGCGCAGCGGTCGCGGAGGCCACCATCGAGCCGATGTAGGCGAAGGTGCGGAGCAGTCCCGCCGACGAGGCGATGCGCTCGGAGTCGGCCTGGGCGTAGACGCAGTTCTGGAGGGCCAGGCTGTTGAGTCCCTGCGGGACGCCGAAGACGAGGGCGACGAGGACCAGGGTCCAGACCGGGCTGTCACCGGCGAGCGCCAGCATGACGAGGCAGGCGGCGACCTGGCCCAGCGCGCCGACGAGCAGCTTGCCCCGGACGGCGGTGCTGCGGCCGGCGAGGAGGGAGACGCCGATGGCCACGAGGAACATCGGGATCTGGACGAGTCCGGCGTGGAACGGCGAGAGGCCGTAGCCCTCCTCGGTCCACTGGGTGAAGCCGTAGAGGAAGGCGTACGAGACGGTGTAGGTGACCAGGGCACGTCCGTAGGTGACGAGCAGGGGGGTGTTGCCGCCCAGGACGCGCAGGTCGATGAAGGGTTCGGGGGCGCGCAGCTCGCGCCGGACGAAGCCGGCGCCGGCCGCCGCCGCGATCACCGGGAGGTACCAGTCCTCCGGGCGCAGGTTCATCAGGAAGAGCAGCAGCGCGACGAGCGTCGCCGCGAACAGGGCCATGCCCGGCAGGTCGAGCCGGGCGCCCAGGCCCGCCCGGGGCGCGGGGCCGGCCGCCGGGGCACTGCCGTCACCGGACGGGGGGTGCTCGGGGCCGCGGGGCAGCCGGATCAGTCCGAGCAGCACGGCGACGGCGGCGAGGGGGACGTTCAGTGCGAAGGTGGCGCGCCAGCCGCCGACGGAGACGAGGAGGCCGCCGAGCAGCGGGCCGATGACGGCGATGGTCTGGTTGGCGACGGCGAGGGCGGTGAGCACCCCGGCGGGACTTCTGATTCCGGTGCGGCGCTCCTCGCCGCGCAGCAGGGCCATGGCGGCCGGATAGCCGGCGCAGGTTCCGAACCCGAGGAGGACCCGGGAGCCGATCAGGACGCCGAGGTTCGGCGCGAGGGTGCCGACGACGCCCGCGACGCCGACGAGCGAGGTACCGATCAGGAAGAGCCGGCGCGGTCCGAAGAGGTCGATGAGCCGGCCGACGACGGGCTGGCCGAGCGCGGTGGCGAGGTAGAGGGCGGAGACCAGCCAGGCGGTCTGCGAGGGCGGGGCGCCGAGCGCGTTGCCGATGGGTATGAGCGTGACGGCGATGATCGTGGAGTTGACCGGGTTGAGGACCGATCCGATGATCATCGGGGGCAGCAGCCGTCGGTCGAATCCGGTGGCCGTGACGCCACCGCGCCGGGTGGTCGTGCGTTCAGTCATGGGTCAGTCGCTCCAGAACGGTCATGGCGGTGATGACCGCGCGCCGTTCCTCCTCCGTGCAGCGGGTCTGGAGTTCGCCCGCCAGCCATTCCTGCCGAGCCTGGCGTCCTTCGGCCACGCGCCGGCGCCCTTCGGGGGTGAGGGAGACGAGCATCCGGCGCCCGTCGTCCGGGTCGCGCTGCCGCTCCACGAGGGCGAGCCGCTCCAGGGCGGCGACGGTGGCCGTCATGGACTGGTGGCGCACCCCTTCGGCGGCGGCGAGGTCGCTGGCCGTGACGCCTCGGTCGAGTCCGGTCAGCCGGGCGAGCACGGATGCCTGTCCGAGGGTCATGTCCTCGGGTTCGGCCGCGTTCAGGATGCGGCGCCTCAGTCGGCTGATCACGGCGCGAACCTGCTGGGACGCCTGGACCGCCGAGGGCGACGGGGCCGGGCGGGGGTTCTTCTCCTGCATGCTCCCAGGCTAGAACCCACAGGGCTAGTTGTACAGTTTCGACTGTAGATCACGGACGGTTTCACTGGTGCGTCACGGCCGGCCGGACCATCGCGGCGGGCTCGATGCTCACCGGGGGCGTCCGGCGGGCGGTTCGCGCGGCCGTGAGTCGTTCCAGCGCCCAGAGCACCACCGTGCCGGCGGCGAGCGAGGCCCCCAGCACGGAGACCCCGGTCCATCCGGCGCTCGCCCAGACGACGGAGGTGAGCGCGGAGCCGATGGCTCCGCCGACGAAGAACGAGGTCATGAAGGCGGAGTTGATGCGGTTGCGGGCCTCGGGGCGCAGCGCGTAGATCACGTTCTGGGTGCTGTTGAGCACCGCCTGGTGGGCCAGGTCGAGGACGACGACGCCAATGAGCAGCCAGACCAGGGAGCGGGAGCCGGCGGCGACGGCCGCCCAGGAGAGCAGGAGCAGGACCGTGCCGGCGCCCGTCACCTTCTGGACGTGTCCTCGGTCGGCGAGCCGTCCGGCGACCATGGCGGTCACCGCGCCCGCCGCGCCGACCAGCCCGAAGAGGCCGATGCCCGATTCCGACCAGCCGTACGGGGGCCGCACGAGCAGAAAGGTGAGGGCCGTCCACAGCACGCTGAACGAGGCGAGGCTGAGGGCGCCGATCCCCGCACGCCACCGCAGCAGCGGCTCGTACCGGAACATCGCGAGCGTCGAGCGCAGCAGCGCGGGGTACGACAGTCCGTCACCCGTGCCGCCGAGCCGGGGCAGCCGCGTCCGCAGCAGGACGGCGGTCACCGCCATCAGGACGGCGTCGGCCCAGTAGACCGTGCGCCAGCCGCCCAGCTCCGAGAGCGCGCCGGACGCCGTACGGGCCAGCAGGAGGCCGAGGAGCAGTCCGGTCATGACGGTGCCGACCACGCGTCCGCGTTCGGCCGGGGCGGCCAGGGAGACGGCGAAGGGGACGACCACCTGGGCCCCCACGGAGGTGAGCGCGGTCAGGGCGGTGCCGATGAGGAGCACCGTGCCGTTGACGGCGGTGGCCGACACCAGCAGGAAGAGCGCGGTGGCCGCGTACAGCGCGACCGCGAGCCGTCGGCGCTCGACGAGGTCGCCGAGGGGCACCAGCAGGATCAGGCCCAGCGCGTAGCCGGCCTGGGCCACCGTCACCAGTAAGGCGGCGGCGGTGGTCCCGAGGCCCAGTTCGCGGCCGATCAGGTCCAGCAGCGGCTGGGCGAAGTAGTTGCCCGCGACGGCGAGGCCGGTCGCGGCGGACATGAGCAGCAGCAGCCCTCGGGAGAGGCCGCCTTCCCGGGCGGTGCGTGGAGTGGTCATGGACTCAGCTTCACGGGCGGCCCATCGATGAGTCCAACACATGTTTGTCATGCGAATGATCGTGGTTCACGATGGATCGATGGACCTTCAGCAGATGCGGTACGTGGTGGCCGTGGCGGAGACGAGGAACTTCACGCGCGCCGCCGAGCAGTGCCTGGTCGTGCAGTCGGCGCTGAGCCATCAGATCGCCCGGCTGGAACGGGAGCTGGGGGCCCGGCTGTTCGAGCGGACCAGCCGGCGGGTCCGGCTGACCGCCGCCGGTGAGGCGTTCCTGCCCGCGGCCCGCCAGTCGCTGGAGGCGGCCGACCGCGCCCGCGCCGAGGTGGCGGCCGCCGCCGGGGTGATCCGGGGCCGGCTGGCCGTCGGGACGATCCCCACGGTGACGGCCGTCGATCTGCCCGGCGCGCTCAAGCGCTTCCACGTCCGCCACCGCGAGGTGGGGATCACCCTGCGCTCGGGGGCGAGCGAGGAACTGGTCGAGGGCGTGCGCCAGGGCCGACTCGACGTCGCCTTCCTCGGGCTTCCGCCCGGTCCCCGGCCCCGGGGCGTGCACGGCAGGGAGCTGGGGCGCGGCCGGCTGGTGGCGGTGCTGCCGCCGGACCATCCCCTCGCGGGCCGGAAGAAGGTGGAGCTGGAACGGCTCGCGGACGAGACCTTCGTCGACTTCCCCTCCGGCACGGCCGGGCGCGTCCAGTCGGACACCGCCTTCGCCGGGGCGGGGGTCCGGCGCGAGGTCGCCTTCGAGATCACCTCGCCCGGCTCGATGGTCCAGCTGATCCGGCTGGGACTGGGGATCGGGATGCTGCCGACGGGCTTCGTGACGGAGTACCCGGATCTGCCGGTCGTCGAGGTGGGCGACGCCCCGATCCGGGTGGAGCACCTGGTGTGGAGCGGCGCCCGCCTCTCCCCCGCCGCCGCCGCGTTCCTGGCGATGCTGGACGCCCCCCGCAGGCCGGCCGCCGCCCCGGAGGCGGGCGGGCCCGCGCGGTAGGGCCGGTCGGACCTTTCCCCTCGTCCGCCGGGAGGGCGGGCCGGGCGGCGTCGGGTGCGTGCTGTCGGCGTGCGCCGGCCGGTCGCGGCGCACGGCGGGGCGGACCCTGTGCGGTGGGCCGATCGCGGCACGTGACGCACGCCATCCTTTGCGCCCGCGATCTCGGGGAAGGTCTCCGGTACGGTGTCGAACGCTCGGCCCGAGAACGCCTGGGCGCTCCGTCTTCAGCACCGCCACCCGACACCGGATGCCGGCCCGTGCATCCCGTGCGACACCGTCCGTTCCGGGGCCACACGCCCGTGACACGTCTGGGGAGTTGGATGTTCGACAAGGTATTGGTCGCCAACCGCGGGGAGATCGCGATCCGCGCGTTCCGCGCGGCGTTCGAGCTCGGCATCTCCACGGTGGCCGTCTATCCCCACGAGGACCGCAACTCCCTGCACCGGGCCAAGGCGGACGAGGCCTACCGGATCGGTGAGCCCGGTCATCCGGTCCGCGCGTACCTCTCGGTCGACGAGGTGATCAAGGCCGCCCGGAAGGCGGGCGCCGACGCGATCTACCCGGGATACGGCTTCCTCTCCGAGAACCCGGACCTGGCGGCGGCGTGCGCCGCCGAGGGGATCACGTTCGTGGGTCCGCCCGCCTCGGTGCTGAACCTGACGGGCAACAAGTCCCGTGCGGTGGCCGCCGCGCGGGAGGCCGGGGTTCCCGTGCTGAGGTCGTCGGAACCTTCGCAGGACGTGGACGCGCTCGTCGCCGCCTCGGCGGACATCGACTTCCCGGTCTTCGTCAAGGCCGTGGCCGGGGGCGGCGGCCGTGGCATGCGCCGGGTCGCGGAACCGGGCGAGCTGCGCGAGGCCATCGACGCGGCGATGCGGGAGGCGCGGTCGGCGTTCGGCGACGCGACGGTCTTCCTGGAGCAGGCGGTGATCAACCCGCGCCATATCGAGGTGCAGATCCTCGCCGACGCCGAGGGCAACGTCGTCCACCTCTACGAGCGCGACTGCTCGGTGCAGCGCCGCCACCAGAAGGTCGTCGAGATCGCGCCCGCCCCCAATCTGGACCCGGGGCTGCGGGAGCGGATCTGCGCCGACGCGGTCGCGTTCGCCCGTCACATCGGGTACGTGAACGCGGGCACCGTCGAGTTCCTGGTCGACGAGCGCGGCAACCACGTCTTCATCGAGATGAACCCCCGCATCCAGGTCGAGCACACAGTGACCGAACAGGTCACCGGCCGCGATCTGGTGATCGCCCAGCTGCGCATCGCCGCCGGGATGACCTTGCCGGACCTGCGGCTCACCCAGGACGTGATCACCCTCAACGGGGCGGCGCTCCAGTGCCGCATCACCACGGAGGACCCGGCCAACGGCTTCCGCCCGGACACCGGGACCATCTCGGCCTACCGCTCGCCGGGCGGGCCCGGTGTCCGGCTGGACGGCGGCACGGTGCACACCGGCGCCGAGGTCTCCGCCCACTTCGACTCGATGCTGGTGAAGCTGACCTGCCACGGCCACGACTTCGCCAACGCGGCACGCCGGGCGCGGCGGGCGATCGCCGAGTTCCGCATCCGGGGCGTGGCGACCAACCTGCCGTTCCTGGGCGCGGTGCTGGAGCAGCCCGACTTCAAGGCCGGACACATCACGACGAGCTTCATCGACGAGCACCCGGAGCTGATCCACGCCCGTCCGTCGGCCGACCGGGGCAGCCGGATGCTCAGCTACCTCGCCGAGACCACCGTGAACCGGCCGTACGGGCCCCGCCCCTCGGTCATCGACCCGGCGGACAAGCTGCCCCCGCTGCCGCAGGGTTCCCCGCCGGCCGGTTCACGGCAACGGCTGGCGGCCCTGGGCCCGGATGCCTTCGCGGCCGAACTGCGGGCGCAGTCGGCGGTGGCCGTCACCGACACCACCTTCCGCGACGCCCATCAGTCGCTGCTCGCCACCCGGGTCCGCACCCGCGATCTGCTGGCCGTCGCCCCACATGTGGCGCGGACCGTCCCGGAGTTGCTGAGCATCGAGTGCTGGGGCGGCGCCACGTACGACGTCGCGCTGCGCTTCCTCGCGGAGGACCCGTGGGAGCGGCTGGCGAAGCTGCGCGAGGCCGTGCCCAACATCTGTACGCAGATGCTGCTGCGCGGGCGCAACACCGTGGGGTACACCCCGTATCCGACCGAGGTCACCGAGGCGTTCGTCGCCGAGGCCGCGGCCACGGGCATGGACATCTTCCGGATCTTCGACGCGCTGAACGACGTCTCGCAGATGCGTCCGGCCATCGACGCGGTCCGCGCCACCGGGACGGCCCTGGCCGAGGTGGCGCTCTGCTACACCGCCGATCTGTCGGACCCGGGCGAGTCCCTGTACACGCTGGACTACTACCTGCGGCTCGCCGAGCAGATCGTGGACGCGGGCGCCCATGTCCTGGCGATCAAGGACATGGCCGGGCTGCTGCGTCCGCCGGCCGCGCGCACGCTCGTCACCGCGTTGCGCGAGCGGTTCGACCTGCCGGTGCATCTGCACACCCATGACACGGCGGGCGGTCAGCTGGCCACGCTGATGGCGGCCGTGGACGCGGGGGTGGACGCGGTGGACGCGGCCGTCGCCTCGATGGCGGGCACGACCAGTCAGCCGCCGCTGTCGGCGCTGGTGGCCGCCACCGACCACACGCCGCGCGCCACCGGGCTGTCGCTCCAGGCGGTCGGTGACCTGGAGCCGTACTGGGAGGCGACCCGCAAGGTGTACGCCCCCTTCGAGTCGGGGCTGGCCTCGCCGACGGGCCGCATCTACCACCACGAGATCCCCGGGGGGCAGCTGTCCAACCTCCGTCAGCAGGCCATCGCCCTCGGTCTGGGCGACCGCTTCGAGCTGATCGAGGACTGCTACGCGGCAGCGGACCGCATGCTCGGCCGGCTGGTGAAGGTGACCCCGTCGTCCAAGGTCGTCGGCGATCTGGCGCTGCATCTGGTGGGGGCGGGCGTGGAGGCGTCCGACTTCGAGTCCGACCCCGGCAAGTTCGACGTACCGGACTCCGTCATCGGCTTCCTCCGCGGCGAGCTGGGCGACCCGCCCGGCGGCTGGCCGGAGCCCTTCCGGACCCGCGCCCTCCAGGGCCGTCCCGAGAAGGCCGCGACGCCCGAACTGTCGGACGAGGACCTCCACGGTCTGCGCGACACCCCGCGCGCCACGCTGAACCGGCTGCTCTTCCCGGGCCCCACGAAGGAGTTCACCGCACACCGCGAGGCCTACGGCGACACCTCCGTGCTCCCGACGCAGGACTTCCTCTACGGCCTCGAAGCGGAGACCGAGCACACCGTGACGCTGGAACCGGGCGTCACCCTGCTCATCGAGCTGGAGGCCGTGTCCGAACCGGACGAACGCGGATTCCGCAGCGTGCTCGCCACCCTCAACGGCCAACTGCGCCCCGTCTCGGTCCGGGACAGGTCCGTGGCCACCGAGGTGAAGGCGGCCGAGAAGGCCGACCGCGCCGACCCGGGCCATGTCGCCGCGCCCTTCGCCGGCGTGGTGACGCTCCAGGCCGAGGAGGGGGCCACCGTGTCGGCCGGTCAGACGGTCGCCACGATCGAGGCCATGAAGATGGAGGCGTCGATCACCGCCCAGTCCGCAGGAGTGGTCCGCCGCCTGGCGATCGGCAAGGTCCAGCAGGTGGAGGCCGGGGACCTCCTGATCGAGATCGGCTGAGCGACGCCGCCCCGCCGCCCGTCCGGAGAACCGGACGGGCGGCCGGTGCCATGACCGGGTGCCATGACCGGATGTCAGGGCCGGTCGTCAGGGCCGGTCGCGGCCCAGGTCCGTGCAGACGCACGCCTTGTTGCCCTCCGGGTCGGCGAGCACGACGAACGCCGGCGCCCCGGAGTCGTCGACCAGGGTGCCGCCCGCGGCCAGGGCCGCCGCGATCCGCTCCCGCGCCGCCTCGGGCGCCAGCCACAGATCCACGTGCCGGCGCTGACGCGGCAGGGGGTGGGGTTCGGTCCGCTGGAACCACACGGCGGGGACGCGATGATGGGTGTCGAAGACCGAGTCCTCGACGGCGCGGCCGCCCTCACCGCCGAGCAGCGCCGCCCAGAACGGTCCGGCCACGGCGTGGTCGGCGGTGTCGAGGGCGAGTTCGAGCCGGGTCACCTCGGCGGGGGCGGCGGTCAGGCCGGAGCGGCGGGCGAGGGCACTGAGCGTCGCCGCGAGCGCGAGGTCACTGCTGGTGATCCCCGCCCGCCTCGTCGGGGAGTCCGGCGTCGATGGCGTCGATGGCGTCGAGGATCGCGGAGTCGCTGACCTTGTCCATCCGCCCATCGTTCCAGCAACGGACGGAGCCGGGGCGCACGGGCACCACTGCGGGGCTCGCCGCGATCGGGGCGGGCCGCCGCGCCTCGGGACCGGATCAGATGCCCCGCCGTGCGCGCAGGTCTTCGACGCCGACGCGGAGGTGGCCGGGGCCGTCGCCGGGCACCCGGGGCTCCCGGAGGCGGTGCTGCGGGCGCTGACGCGGCGTCATGGCGACCGGGTCGTCGCCGCGGTGGCGGCCAATCCGGACGCCTTGCCGGAGCTGCGGGAGCCGCCGGTGCGCAAGGCCCTGCGGGCGATCGCCCGGCATCCGCGCGCCACGGGCCGGGCACTCGTCGTCCGTCTCCGCGACGGGCGGGCGCGGCGGGAGGCCGCCGGTCATCCGGGTCTGGCGCCGCCGTCGTCGCCGGGCTGCTGGGGGATCCGGACGAGGCGGTGGCCGAGGAGGCGGCCGCCGACCCGTCGCTGCCGCCCGCGGTGATGCCGGAGCCGAGCGGAGCGGATCGCGGGCCTTCGCGGTGCGCTCAGGCGTCGTCGGCCGGAAGGGCGTACAGGCGGGGGAGGTTGACGACGATCGCCTCCTGGGTGCTGCGGGCGATGACGACCACGGCCTCCTCGGTGGGGTCGGGGTTCTCCTCGCGGTGCGGGACGAAGGGCGGGACGAAGATGTAGTCGCCGGGCGAGGTGCGCAGCCGCACCTCCTCGGGTTCGTCGCCGGATCCGTCCAGGAACACGAACTCCGGGTGCCCGCTGACCACGTGGATGGCGGTCTCGGACGCGCCGTGGTGGTGATCGGACGAGGAGGTGGCCGGGGCGACATGGGTCTGGCCCATCCACAGCTTCTCGGAGCCGACGGTCCGGCCGCTGACGGCGGCGAATCTGCGCATGCCCCCGGTCTGGGCGGTGTCGCCGTCCAGGGCGTCCGCCCGGATGTGGTGCACGCGGGTGCGCAGCGGGGCGTCCGGGCGGCCCGGAGTCTCGTGGAGGTGGGGGTGGAAGCCCTCACCGGGGGTCGTCAACGGCTCGCTCATGGCAGGGACGCTAGGTCGGCCCGAAAAAGGATGTCAAGAGGTGTCCTTTGCCGTTCACCTGCGGCAATGTTCCGGCAACAGTACGAGCGGCCGGGTGCGGCCGGACGCGGAGGAGCCCCGCGTTTTCCCTCTCGGAGACGGGAGTTCGGGGGCATGATGTCGGCCATGCATATCTCCGCGAAGGCGGACTACGCCACGCGAGCTCTTCTGGAGCTCGCGCGTGAGCCCGGCCGCCCTCTGACCTGTGAGGCCATCGCGTCCTCGCAGGAGATCCCGTTCCGGTTCCTGAAGTCCGTGGTGGGCGAGTTGCGCAGAGCGGGTCTGGTGCGCAGCCAACGTGGGTGCGAAGGGGGGTACTGGCTGGGCAGACCGGCGGACGAGATCGCCCTGCTGGACGTGGTGCGCGCCGTGGACGGCGAGGTGATCACCCTGCGCGGCGGGCCGTTGGCCGGTCTGGACTACCCCGGTCCGGCATCGGCGCTGCCCGGGGTGTGGCGCCGTGTCGAGGCGGAGGCCGTCGCGGTCCTCGGCGGTCTCACGCTGGCGGCGCTGCTGCCCGACGGGGCCCGCGCCGAGCCGTCCGGGGTCGGCGCCGCATGACGGGGGCGCTCCCGGCGTCCGGGGTGGAGGTGGTGGAGTACACGGATCCGATGTGCCCGTGGGCATGGGGTTCCGAGCCGGTGTTCCGCGCGCTGCGCGCGGCGCTGGGCGGCCGGGTGCGGTGGCGGCGCGCGTACGCGATCCTCTTCGACCACGACGACGATCCGCCGCCCGATCCGGCCGCCGAGACGGCCTGGTACGCCCGTCACGTGGCGGAGATCGGGGCCCACACGCGCGCCCCGTACGCGGTTCGGCTGAGCCGGGTGGCGGCGAGTTCCTGGCCGTCGTCGCTGGTCGCGAAGGCGGCGGAGCGGCAGGGCGCCGAGGTCGCCGACCGGGTGCTGCGGAGGCTGCGCGAGAGCGTGTTCGTGCTCGGTGAGCCCGCCGACACCGAGGCGGGCGCGCTGGCCGCCGTACGGGGTGTGCCGGGGCTGGACGCGGAGCGGCTGCGGTCCGATGCCGCGTCCGGTGCGGTGCTCGACGGGGTGCGCGCCGACCGGGCGGAGGCGCGTCGGCCGGTGCGGGAGGTGCTGTCGGTGCGGGCGGACTCTCCGCATCCGGGCGGGGCCAAGGAGACCGCCGACGGCGCGGTGCGCTACGCGCTGCCGACGCTGCTCGTCCGCTCCCCCGCCGGTCATCGGGCGGTGCCCGGCTGGCGGCCGTTCGACGCCTATGCGCGGGCGTTCGAGGCGCTGTGCCCGGGGGTGCTCGGGGAGTGCCCGCGGCTGCCGCCGGAGGAGGCGCTGGAGCGCTGCCGCAGTCTGACCGGGCCGGAGGCGGAGCTGTTGGCCGCGGGCGGCCGGCCGCCCGCGCACGCGGTCCGCGTGGACACCGGGAACGGTCCGCTGTGGCTGCATCCCGAGGAGGCCGCCGCTCGCTCCGGCGTCATTCCCCGGGCGGTGTCAGGGCTCTGACCTGCGGTCAGTCCCGGTCCCACCGAATGAGACACCAAATGGTGTCCATTGACAGATGCCCGCGACGGCCCCCAGGATGTGCCCATGCTCACGACGCACCCCGGTGTGGAGTGCCGATACGTGGATCTTCGGCGCACCTCCAGCGCACTCTGTCGCTGACCGCCAACCCGCTCCGATCCGCTGGCGTCCCGTCGTCGGCCACGGCCCCCGGCCGCCCGCCGCTCGGGACCGCCCGCGCGCTCCGGCCGCGTCACCGCGCCCCTCGCGTCTCACCGTGACCCGCCCCGTCGTCCGAGGGCATCGTCACGTCCGGGGCCGGGGTGTCCCGGCCGCCCGTCGGAGCACATCACCGCGCCATCCGGTCCGTATCGCCGACGCCTCCTGTCCCTCGGGGCGCCGCGACGGTTCCGTACGCCCCGGAACAGCCCCTCCTCCCCCGGCCAGCCCCACCTCCCCCGGCCCGGCCCCGGCGGACATCCGTCCCGCCGTGCGGCCGGCCCGCCATGCCTTGTCCCCGGCACCTCCGCCCGCGGTCCGGCCTGCCCCGATCCGGGCCGGGCCCCGTCACAGAGAGAACGAGATGTCCCCACGTCGCACCACACGGGCCACCGCCCTCGGCGCCGCACTCGCCGCCCTGCTCACCCCCGCCCTGGCCGCGTGCGGCGGGGACGTCTCCGCCTCCTCCGGCGGGGCGACCCTGAAGTGGGCGTCCTCGTACTTCCCGGCCCACTGGGATCCGGTGGTGTCGGGAAGCGGCGCACAGTTCCGCGAACTCGCCCTCGTCTACGCGTCGTTGACACGCACCGACGAGAGCGGCAAGGCCGTTCCGGACCTCGCCGAGAGCTGGGAGTACAACAAGCGCGGCGATCTGATCACCTTTCACCTGCGTCCAGGACTGACGTTCAGCGACGGGGAGCCGGTCGACGCGCTCGCGGTCAAGGCCGCCATCGACCGTGCCAAGAAGCAGAAGAACTCCGCCCTGTTCGGCGATCTGACGTCGATCGCCTCGGTGGAGGCCAAGGGGCTGGACGCGGTGCTCCACCTCTCCCAGGTCGACTACCAGATCCCCCAACTGCTCGGTGAGCGCGTGCTGCAGATCGCCAGCCCGAAGGCCGCGAAGGACCCGGCCGAGCTGGACCGCAACCCGGTCGGGGCAGGCCCGTTCGTCGTGAAGCAGCTGATCCCGGGGACCAAGGCGGTGTTGAAGAAGAACCCGGACTACTGGGACGCGAAGAACATCCACATCGACGATGTCGAGCTGGACTCCGCGCCCGACGCCTCCACCGTCGTCTCGGGCCTGCGCACCGGTGTGTACAACTTCGCCGATCTCGACCCGAGCCAGGCCGACGCAGCGAAGAAGGCCGGTCTGGACGTCTTCTCCCAGCCCGGTTTCAACGCCGCCAACCTGAGTCTGAACATCAACAAGGCGCCCTTCGACGACGACCGGGTGGTGGACGCGGTCCGCCACGCGGTGAACCGGCAGGAATTCGTCGACAAACTGACCTTCGGCTACGGCGAGGTGACCGACCAGCCGTTCCCGAAGGGGTACGTGGCCTACGACCCCGCCTCGGAGGACGCCTATCCGTACGATCCGGCGAAGGCCAGGCGACTGCTGTCCGAGGCCGGTCACCGGCCCGGGGAACTCAAGCTGGACCTGGTCATTCCGTCCGAGGACCCGCAGGCGGAGATCGTCCAGTCCCAGCTGGCCGCGGTCGGCATCGACGTCGCGATCAGGATCGACAAGAACTGGGCCACGCCGTTCTTCGCGAAGGACCTGACGTTCTCGCTGTACTCGACGACGGGGCGCGACTCCGCCGTCCAGACCCTCACCGCCCACTTCGGTCCGCACGGCCCGCTCAACCTCAGCGGTCCGTACGAGCCGCAGGGCTTCGACGCGGCCGTCGGCAAGGTGCGGCGGACCCCGCTGGACGATCCCGCGTACACGCGGACGCTCCGCGAGGCGACCCGGGCCGGACTGGCGAGCAAGGCCCTGGTGTTCACGTACTCCTCGCCCAACCTCTTCGCGAAGAGCACGCGGATCTCCGATCTGCCGAAGAACCCCGCGCACATCGACTGGACCGGTGTGACCGTCGACGGCTCCCGCTGACGGCCCTCACACACGCACGGAAGAGAGGAGAGGAGGCAGCCCATGACGACGCACACCTATGCGCACCGGGCCGGTCCCGCCGACCCGGACGACCCCGCCCGCCGGGAGGGGGTGGCCGCGGCGCGGGCCCGCCACGCGGCGGGCCGGGCCCTGGCGGCGCTCGGCCGGTCGGTGGCGATCTTCGTACCGGTGTTCCTGGTCGCGACCTTCGTGACGTTCGCCCTGCGGTCGATGAGCGGACTCAGTCCGGCCCGGATCCAGCTCGGTGAGAACGCGACGCCCGAGGCGATCGAGCGCGTCGAGGCGCAGTGGGGGCTCGACCGGCCCTTCCTCACCCAGTACGGCGACTGGTTCACCGGGGTCCTGCACGGACAACTGGGCACCAGCTGGGTCAACGGAGCCGACATCTCGACACTGATCGGGCTCGGCCTCGGCGTGAGCCTGTCGGTCGCGACGCTCGCCCTGGTCATCGGGGTGGTCGTCGGTTTCGGCCTCGGCACCCTGGCGGCGCTGCGGCGGACCACCCTCGTCGACCGGGCGATCACCGGCTTCGTCACGGTCATCTCGGTGATGCCGGCGTTCGTCGTGGGGATCGTGCTGGTCGCGCTGTTCTCGGTCGGCGTCCCGCTGTTCCCCTCGGCCGGATACGTCCCCGCCGAACAGGGCATCGGCCCCTGGCTCTCCCACATCACCCTGCCCGCGCTCGCGCTCAGCTTCGACGTCGTCGCGGACGTGGCGCGGCAACTGCGCGCCGGCCTGGTCGCGGCGTACGACGAGAACTATGTGACGGGCGCCGTGGTCCGGGGGCTCGGCCCGCGCCGGATCTTCTTCTCCCACGTGCTGCGCAACGGCATCGGGCCGGCGCTCGCCACGCTCGGGCAGAAGTTCCCCGCCCTGGTGGGCGCCTCCGTCGTGACGGAGTGGATCTTCGGTCTCCAGGGCTTCGGACGGTTCGCCAACGACTCCGCCCAGGCCGGTGACGTACCGGCCGTTCAGGGCGTCCTGGTGGTCTCGATCGTGCTCGTCGTCTCGTTCAACCTGATCATCAATCTGGTGCTGGCCCGTGTGATGCCGGCATCGCAGCGGGGGGTGTGACCCATGGTGCGCCGCGTCCTCGCGCTCACCTCCGGACGGATCGCCGTCGGAATCCTCCTGGTGGTGGCGCTGCTG
The DNA here is from genome assembly GCF_053597115.1 of Streptomyces sp. NPDC001515. NCBI lineage: Bacteria > Bacillati > Actinomycetota > Actinomycetes > Kitasatosporales > Streptomycetaceae > Streptomyces > Streptomyces sp. NPDC001515. Next base: position 23,052 of record NZ_JBSFHN010000020.1, on the reverse strand, counting down.
GCCCTGCTCGGGCCGTGGCTCGCCCCGCAGGACCCCCTCGCGGCCGGGAGCGGGCCGCTCGCCGAGATCTCCGGTGCGCACTGGCTGGGCACCGACTATCTGGGCCGCGACGTGTTCAGCCGGCTTCTGGACGGCTCGCGCGTCAGCGTCCTCGGCTCGCTGGAGGTCGCGCTGACCGCCCTGGCCGTGGGAGCCGTGCCCGGCATCCTGTCGGTGTATCTGGGCCGGGTCTTCGAATGGCTGACGCTGCGGCTGGCGGACACGCTGGTGGCGCTGCCGTTCATGCTCTTCGCCATCGCGGTGATCGCCCTGCTGGGCAACGGGATCACCCAGGCCATGCTGGTCACCGGGGTCCTGGTGTCCCCGCTGTTCTACCGGGTCTCGCGCGCGGCCACCCTGGCCGTGGCCCGCTCCCCGTACGTGGAGGCCGCGGTCGTCTCGGGCGCCTCGCTCCTCTGGATCGTACGGCGGCACGTATGGCTGAAGGTGCTGCCGCCGCTGGCGGTGGCGCTCGCGCAGACCGTCGGCGTCGGCTTCGTCATCGTGTCGAGCCTGACGTTCCTCGGCATCGGCGTCCAGCCGCCGGCCCCGACCTGGGGCGGGCTGCTCGCCTCGGACCTCGGCTATCTCAGCCACCGCCCGTGGGCGCCCGTGGTCCCCGCACTGCTGATCATGGTCACCGTCTGGGCCTGCAATCTGCTCGCCGACGCCATCCGCGACGTGTCCGGCGAGGCCGGCCGGGCGCTGACCGCCGCCCGGCGCGGGGCCCGCCGCGACCGCCCCCGTACGACCGGTTCCATCCCCGCCGGAGGTTCGCTGTGACGACCCTGTCCCCGCACACCGCTCCCGCGCCCGTCCCCGCGGCCACCGCCGGTGCCCCGGCGGCCGCCCCGGTGCTCGCACTGCGCGATGTCCGCGTCACCGACCGCTCCACCGGCCGGGAGATGGTCCACGGCGTGGGTTTCACGCTCACCCCCGGCAAGGCCGTGGGCGTCGTCGGCGAGTCCGGCAGCGGCAAGACGCTCACCTGCCGGGCCGCGCTCGGCATCCTGCCCCGCCACTTCGAGGTCAGCGGCGGCACCGTCGAGATCGGCGGGACGGACATCGCGACGCTGACGCCCCGTCAGTGGACGGAGCTGCGCGGCTCCACGATCGGTGCGGTGTTCCAGGACCCCGCCTCGTACCTCAATCCGTCGATGCGGGTGGGCGCCCAGATCGCGGAGGTGCTGCGGGCGAAGCGGGGACTGGGCCGGCGCGAGGCGCGGCGCCGCGCCGTCGAACTCCTGCGGTCGGTCCGGCTGCGCGATCCGGAACTCGTCCACGGGCAGTACCCGTACGAGCTGTCCGGGGGCATGCTCCAGCGCGTCCTGATCGCGGCGGCCATCGCCCTCGAACCGCGCGCCCTCATCGCCGACGAGGCCACCACCGCGCTCGACGTCACGGTCCAGGCGGAGATCCTCGACCTCCTCGCCGACCTGCGCGAACGCACCGGGCTGGCCCTCGTCGTCGTCTCGCACGACCTGGCCGTCGTGGCCCAGCTCTGCGACGAGGTCCTGGTGATGCGTCAGGGCGAGGTGGTCGAGCAGGGTCCGACCGGGGCCGTCCTCCACGCACCGCGCCACGCGTACACCCGGCTGCTCATCGACGAGCACAACCAGTACGGCCTGGAGAAGTTCCGCACGCCGAAGGGGACATCGTGACCACCGAACCCACCGCGCCCACCGCCCCCGCGGGCGCGGGCCCGAAGGCCCCGGTCCTGGAGATCAGGGACCTGGAGGTCCGCTACGGTCGCGGCCGGCGCCGCCGCCCCGCCCTGCGCGGGGTGTCCCTGGACGTCGTCCCCGGGGAGACCGTGGGGCTCATCGGCGAGACCGGCTCCGGCAAGACCACGCTCGCCCGCGCCGCCCTCGGTCTCGTGCCCGTCGCGGCCGGATCGGTGCGGGTGGCGGGTGAGGAGGTGAGCGCGTACCGACCCCGGCAGTGGCGCGCACTGCGACGGCGCGGAGTCGTCCAGTACGTCTTCCAGGACCCGCTGCGCAGCCTGGACCCCGACGCCACCGTCGAGGACTCCCTCGTCGAGCCGCTGCTCGTCCGGGGAACGGCGCGCGCGGAGGCGGTCGCGCGGGCCGTCGCACTGCTGGACCGGGTGCACCTCGATCAGCGGCTGCTGGAACGGCTGCCGGGCGAACTGTCCGGCGGGCAGCGGCAACGCGTCGCGGTGGCGCGCGCCCTGATCACCGAGCCCCGGCTGATCGTCCTGGACGAGCCGGTCAGCGCACTGGACTCCGCCAACCGGGTCCAGGTCCTGGAGATCCTCAAGGACCTCCGCGACACCGGCACCGCCCTCGTGCTGATCTCGCACGATCTGGGCTCGGTCGCCGGGACCGCCGACCGGATCGCCGTGCTCTACCGGGGCGAGCTGGTCGAGACCGGCGCCGCCCGTGACGTCATCGACGAGCCCCGCCACCCGTACACCCGGCTGCTCGTCGGCTCGGCCCCCACGCTCGGCAGCGGCCCCGCCGACCGGGCCGAACGCGAGGCCCTGCGCGCGCTCCTCCACGCCTGAACCCCGCACCACCGACCACCTCCGGAAGGACCAGCCATGTCCCGCACGATCCATCTCGCCCTGCACCCGTACGGTGTCGGGGGCCCCGGCCAGCACGGGCTCTGGAAGGACCCGCGCGTCGCGAAGAACGCCAGCATCGACATCGCCTACTACATCGAACAGGCTCAGGCCGCCGAACACGCCCTGTTCGACGCCCTGTTCATCGTGGACAGCCAGTTCATCAACGCCACCTACCCCTCGCACTACCTCAACCGGCTGGAACCCCTGACCCTGCTCTCCGCCGTCGCCACGCACACCCGGCACATCGGCCTGGTGGGCACGGCGAGCTCGACGTACAACTCCCCGTTCAACCTGGCGCGCCGCTTCGCCTCGCTGGACCACATCAGCGGCGGCCGGGCCGGCTGGAACGTCGTGACGAGCTTCGACACCGGCACCTCCCGCAACTTCGGTCTGGACGAGCACCTGGACTACGCCACCCGGTACGGCAGGGCGCTGGAGTTCGTCGAGGTCGCCCGGGGCCTGTGGGACTCGTACGAGGACGACGCCTTCCCGGCCGACCCGGAGCGCGGCGTGTTCCTCGACCCGTCCCGGCTGCACGCCCTCGACCACGAGGGGGAGCACTTCAAGGTCGCGGGCCCCCTCAACCTCTCCCGGTCGCCGCAGGGCCAGCCGGTGATCTTCCAGGCCGGTGTCTCCCCCGAGGGCCGCGACCTGGCCGCCCGGGTGGCCGAGGGCATCTACGCGCCGGGCGGCTCCCTGGAGCAGGCGCGGGAGTACTACGCGGACATCAAGGCTCGCACGGCGGCGTACGGCCGTGACCCCGACCACATCAAGATCTTCATCCACGGTGGCCCGGTCGTCGGCGCCACGGACGAGGACGCCCGGCGCCGGGAGCGGGAGATCTTCGAGGAGGACAACGACTTCGCGAGCAATCTGGCGCTGCTGGGCCGGTCGTTCGGCGCGTACGACTTCAGCGTGCACGACCTGGACGCGCCGTTCCCCGACGTCGCCCACCTCGCCGAGAAGGGCGGGCGGACCGGGGCCGCGCAGATCATCGAGCGGGCGCGCCGGGAGAATCTGACGCTGCGCCAGGTAGCCGACTCCGTCAACGCGTTCCGCCGCTCCCCGTTCGTCGGATCGCCGGAGACCGTGGCGGACACCATCGAGCGCTGGTTCGAGGCCGGCACCTTCGACGGCATCAACCTGGCCTTCCGCAACAATGACGACCTGGGCCGCTTCGTCGAGGGCGTGGTGCCGCTGCTCCGGAAGCGGGGTCTGTTCCGTACGGAGTACGAGGCCGACACGCTGCGCGGCAACCTGGGCCTCCCGGTGCCCGGGAACCGCCACACGCTGGCGCGCGCGAGCGCGCGCGCCTGAGCCCCGCACCCCCTCACACCGCCCTCCCCTCCCCCGCCCCGCCCTCAGGAGCCCGTATGACCGAGTCCAGCCAGTACACCGACCACTTCGGCCCCGACGGTCCGCGCGTACGCGGCACCGTCCTGGTGGTGCCGGGCCGGGGCGAGTCCCGCGCGTCCTACGCCCGGTTCGGCCGGCGTCTGGCCGCCGACGCCTACCGGGTCCGCGTCCTGGACGCCCCGGCGCTCGACGCCACGGACCCGCCCGCCGCGCTGTCGGCGCTCGCCGCCCGGCTGGCCGACGCGCTCGAAGGAACCGCCGGTGACGGGGGCGTCGCCCACCCGGTCGTGCTGGCCGGCTCCGACTCCGGGGCCGCCGCCGTGGCCGCGCTGCTCGGCCGGACCGGGACCCGGCTGCCGGACGGCGTCGTCCTCGCCGGACTCCCCGGGCGGGGCTCGACGTCCACGGGGACCTGGGACGAGGAACTGGACGTGCGCACCGCCTGCCCGGCCCACCGCCAGGTGCTCGGCGAGGACGCGTCGGTGCGGCGGGGCTCGCTCGCCGAGCCCGTTCCGGCGGCCCTGCTCGACGCGGCGTACGGGGACGAGCAGGGGTCCGGCGCCGCGCGGGCGGCGGTCCCCGCCCTGCTCCTCGTGGGCGACGAGGATCCTCTGGCCGACCGTGCCGCACTGGCGCACCTGGCCAAGTCCCGCCCCCGGACGCGCCTTTCGGTGGTGCGGGGCGGTCGCCACGACGTCCTGAACGATCTCCAGCACCGGGCGGTGGCGGCTGAGGTCGTCACCTTCCTGGAGACCCTGCGCAACGGGCTGGCGCCGGTGATCACGGTGGAGTCCAGCGCCTGGTGACCCGGCTCCCCCTCCCGCCCCCGCCCGTCCTTCCTCCCGACCCGAAAGGTGTTCCCGTGTCCACTGTTCTCTCCGTCTCCGGCAGCCCGTCCGCGACCTCCCGTACGTCCCGTCTGCTGCGCCACCTGGACGAGCGGCTCAGGGACCAGGGCCACGAGGTGATAGCGCTGGAGGCCCGGTCGCTGCCGCCCGACGCGCTGCTCGGCGGTGACTTCGGCCATCCGGCGGTCGTCGGCGCGGCGGACCTGTTCGCGCGGGCGGACGGGGTGGTGATCGGCACGCCCGTGTACAAGGCCGCGTACTCCGGGCTGTTGAAGTCGCTCCTCGATGTGCTGCCGCAGTACGCGCTGGCCGGCAAGACCGTGCTGCCGCTGGCCACGGGCGGCAGCGTCGCCCATGTGCTGGCCATCGACTACGCGCTGCGTCCGGTGCTCAGCTCCATGGGCGCCGCGCACATCGTGCCGGGCTGGTTCACGCTCGACAGGGACATCACCGTCGGCCGCGACGGCGCGCTGACGGTGGCTCCCGACTCCGCCGAGGCGCTGGGGCAGGTGACGGACGCGTTCTCGGCGGCGCTCGGGGGCAGGCGGTCGGCCGTGCTGGCGGCGGCCGAGTAGGCGCGGGTCCGCGGCCGGGCGGCCGGGCGGCGCTACGCCCCTCGGGGCAGCCCCAGTTCGCCCGCCCGCAGCCCCGCCTGGAACCGTGAACCGGCTTCCAGGGTGACCATGAGAGCGGCGACGCGGCGGCGGTAGGTGCGCAGCGAGAGGCCGAGGCGCCGGGCGGCGGACTCGTCGGTGAGGCCCGAGCCGAGGGCGTTCAGGATGGTGCGGTCGGCGGCGTCGAGGTGGGGAACGTCCTGCCGCAGATAGGTGTCGAGGCCGGTGGAGGTGTCCCAGAGCGCGGAGTAGAGGGCGTGAACGCCGTCGATCATGGTCGGTGACGTCGTCACGGTGTACGCGCGGCCGGTGGGCGAGTCCCGGCCGGCGAGGATCATCACGCGCCGGTCGATGAGGATCGTCTCGTGCGGCAGGGGGGAGGCGCTGATGCGGACCTCGGCCCCCCGGCCGCGTACCAGCGCCAGGTGGTCGCGCGCCGCCTCGTCGGCGAGGGCCACCGGGCTGAGGAGTTTGCGGACACGGAGGCCGGGTCCGGTGCCGGTGCGGAGCCGGTCGCGGACGGCGGCGCGGGCGGACGGCTGAGCCCAGGTGTCCAGGTCGCGGGCGGCGCAGAGGAATTCGGTGCGGGCGGAGGCGAAGAGGTGGCCGGCGCGCGCGACCAGTTCCTCGTCCCCGTGCACGGTGAAGATCTGTTCATTCCGCATCCGTGCAGTCTGGCAGCAAACTGCCACGCGCTGTCCCTCGCGGACGGCCGCGCGGAGCATGGACGGCATGACGACCACGACCTTCCCCCTCGGCGGGGATCTCACCGTCCGCCGGCTCGGCTTCGGCGCGATGCGCCTGGCGACGGGGACCCTCCACGGACCCCCGCGCAGTCCCGGCAACGCCGTCGCGGTGCTGCGGCGGGCCCGGGAACTGGGCGTCGACCACATCGACACGGCGGGCTTCTACCAGCGGGGCGCGGTCCGGGCCAACGACATGATCCGCACGGCCCTGGCCCCCTATCCGGACGGTCTCGTGATCGCGACGAAGGTCGGCCCGCTGCCCGGCCCCGGCGGTGTGCCGAGCGGCCAGGCCGCCCCCGGCCATCTGCGCGCCCTGGTGGAGGCGGATCTGCGCGACCTGGGCCTGGACCGGCTCGATCTGGTCTATCTCCGGGTGGGCGGGACGACCGGGCCGGGCGGCGAGTCCCTCGCGGCTCGCTTCGAGGTCCTGGCGGGACTGCGTGAGGAGGGGCTGATCCGCCACCTCGGCGTGAGCAACGTCGACGCCGCCCAGTTCGCGGAGGCCCGCGCCATCGCCCCCGTGGCCGCCGTGCAGAACCACCAGGACGACGACGGGCTCCTGGAGCGGTGCCAGGCGGAGGGCATCGCGTACGTCCCGTTCTTTCCGCTCGGCGGGGGCGGCAACCCGCTGGACGAGACACGGCTCGGCAAGGTCGCCGCCCGCCACGGCGCGACCGTCCCGCAGGTGCAGATCGCCTTCTCCCTGGCCCTGTCCCCCGTCCTGCTCTCCATCCCGGGCACCGGGACCCTCGCCCACCTGGAGGAGAACCTCGCGGCGGACGGGCTCGCGCTGGACGCGGACGATCTGGCGTATCTGCGGGGCGAGGTCTGACGCGCTCACCACGAAATGCGGTGGGAAGGCACGGGGACGTCTGCCACGCTCCTCGCATGGGTGCTTTGGATTCGGTGGCCGCCAGGGTCACGGGCGGCGACACGGTGACGTTCCGCCCCAGCGGTTCGTCGATGGTTCCGCTGATACGCGGTCGGCAGCAGGTCGTGGTCGCCCCGGTGGTTCCCTCGGCGGTGGAGGTCGGCGACATCGTTCTCGCCCGTGTCGCCGGGACGGTCTACCTGCACCTGGTGTCGGCGGTGGACCGCGCCCGGAAGCGGGTGCAGATCAGCAACAACCGCGGGCGCGTCAACGGCTGGACGGGCCACGACCGTGTCTACGGCATCTGTGTGGAGGTCGATGGCGTCGCCCGGTCGGGTACGGCGGGCAAGATCCTCGGGGGCGGCTCCACGGCACCCGACGACCCGGCGGGACGGCGACCCGGCCCCCCACACCGTCCGTAGCGTCAGAAACCCTCTGTCCGGAGCCGGTTCTCCCGGATCCATGTCGCCGCGTGGGTCACGGCGTCCGGCAGGTCGAAGAGCCGGGCATCCGCACGGCCCACCCTGCCGCGCAGAACCGGGTGGGTCCTCTCGAAGTCCGCGCCCAGGTCGTCGAAGCGGTCGGCGGAGATCGCGGTGTCCTCCACGGTGGTCCAGCGACGCCCCTGCGGGGTCATGACCGCGAAGGAGTTGGGCTCCCGGGGCCTACCGACGCGGTATTCAGCGAGGTGGAAGGCGGAGCAGGAGTCGAATCCGGCGCCGAGCAGCAGGATGCGGGCTCCGGCCTCCTCCAGCCGCGCCAGGGGGCTGTGTTCGCCGAAGCGGCAGTCGAGGGCGTGCCCGTCCACGATCCCCGCCGCGCGCGGGCCCACGGCGGCGAAGGAGGTCTGGGGGTGGGCGCTGCGCAGGGCACCCGGCCAGGTGCGGAGCGTCTCGGGGACGATCCCGACGCCCAGGCAGCGCGTGGTGCGCGCGTCGTAGGCGGGCGTGGACGCGCGGATGCCGTCCCACCAGGACGCGGGTACGGGCGGATTCCCCCAGGCGGCCGGGTCCGAGTTGTCGCCGGAGTGCGTCGGGACGACAAGGGTTCCCCGGGGGCCGAGGACGTCGAGCAGTGCCTCGACGACGGCGACGGGGCCTCCGCAGACCCAGCCCAGTGAGCTGAGCGAGGAGTGCACGAGAAGGGTCACGCCGGAGCGCACCCCGAGGGTGCGCAGCTCGGACGCGAGGGAGTCGCGGGTGCACAGGGGGCCGGCGGGAGGCTCGATGGTCATGACCGGTCAGTCTCCGGCCGGTCCGCTCCCGACGCCACCGAAATACCCGCGCGCCGGGAGGTGGCCGGTTCTGTTCGGTGACGGGTGGGGCGTCGGTGCGCAGGCGTTGCGTCAGAAACGCTCTGGCCTAGGCTGGTTGCCCGGTTCAACTACCTGAGGAGTACGCGTATGCCGGTCGCGCTCGGTCTCGGTCTGCCGCAGACGAAGCAGTACGCCCTCGGGCGGGATGTCGCCGCGGTGGCACGCGCCGCCGAGGCGGTGGGGTACGAGACCCTGTGGGTGTTCGAGCGGATCCTCGTTCCGGAACCGGCCACGCAGGGCCTGTACGGCATGCCGGGGGCTCCCTGGCCCGAGCACTACCGGGGCGTGGCGGACCCGCTGGTCACCCTGACCCTGGCGGCGGGGGCCACCGAGCGGATCGGCCTCGGGACCAGCGTGCTGGTCGCCCCGCTGCACGTTCCCTTCCAGCTCGCCCGGTCCCTGGCCTCGCTCGACGTGGCCAGCGGGGGCCGCGTCATCGCCGGGCTGGGGACGGGCTGGTCGCACGACGAGTACGCGGCGGCGTCCGTCGCCCCGTTCGAGCGGCGCGGGGCCGTGCTGGACGAACTGCTGGACGTGTGCGCGGCGGTGTGGGGCCCGGACCCGGTCTCCTACAAGGGCGAACTGACGACGATCCGGCCGTCCGTGGTGGGGCCCAAGCCGGTCCGGCCCATTCCGGTCTTCCTGCCCGCGAGGGGTCCGCGCGCCACGCGCCGGCTCGTCGACCGGGCCGACGGCTGGATGCCGGTGGCGCAGGGGGCCGATGCGCTGGACGCGCAGTGGCAGCGCATCCGGGACGCCGCCGCCGAGCGCGGACGCGATCGCCCGCTCGATGTCTGCCTCCGTGCCAACGCGCGCTACAGCGCCCGGTCCGTGGCGGGCTCCGGACGGGCCCTGTTCCACGGCAGTGCCGAGCAGATCGTCGAGGACCTGGCCGCGCACGCCGCCACGGGCGTGCCCCGGATCCTGCTGGATCTCCAGAGCACCTTGCGCGACGCGTCGGAACTCGTCGACGTGGCGACCGAGGTGTACGAGACGGCGCGCGCCGCCGGGATCTGACCTGCGGGCACCGGCCGCCGGCGGGTGGCATCGCTCCTCCCGTCGACGGCCGGCGGGCTCACGCCCGCCGGGGTGCGCGGGTGAAGACGAGTGACACGTTCTGCCCGCCGAAGCCGAAGGAGTTGGTGAGGACCGCGTCCTGGGGGACGTCGCGTCGTTCCGTGACGACGTCGAGGGCGATGTCGGGGCCGGTCCCGGCGGCGGCGAGGTTGCGGGTCGGCGGGATGACGCCGTGTTCCACGCTCAGGACCGCGAGCAGTGCCTCGATCGCGCCGGCCGCGCCGAAGAGATGGCCGAGCGATGCCTTGGGGGCCGTGGCAGTGGCCCGGCCGAAGATCTCCGCGATCGCGCGCGCCTCGGCGGCGTCGCCGACCGGGGTGCCGGTGGCGTGGGCGTTGATGTGGCCGATGCGCTCGGGGGGCAGTCCGGCCTGGGCGAGGGCCTTGCGCATGGCGGCGATCTGACCGGAGCCGTCCTCAGCGGGTGCGGTGATGTGGTGGGCGTCGGCCGCGATGCCCGCACCGGCGAGCACCGCGTGGACGCGCGCGCCGCGCGCGGCGGCGTGTTCGGCGCTTTCCAGGACCATGACCGCGGCGCCCTCGCTCAGCACGAACCCGCTGCGGTCGGCGGCGAACGGCCGGGAGGCCGAGGCGGGGTCGGCGGTGTGCCGGGACAGGGCCTTGGCCTGGACGAACCCGGCCACGGTGATCGGGGTGATGGCGGCCTCCGTGCCGCCCGCGATCACCAGATCCGCCTCCCCGGCCCGGATGAGCCTCGCCCCCAGGGCGATGGCATCCGCGCCGGAGGAGCAGGCCGAGACGGGCGTGTAGGCGCCGGCGCGTGCCCCGTACTCGATGCTGATCCAGGCCGCCGCCGCGTTGGGCATGAGCTTCGGGACCGTACGCGGTGAGACGCGCCGCGTCCCCGACGCCTCCAGGACGTCGTCCTCCTGCAGCAGTGTCCCCACACCGCCGATGCCCGTGCCGATCGCAGAGGCGACGCGGTAGGGGTCCGCCTCCGGCCGGCCGGCGTCGGTCCATGCCTCGTCCGCCGCGACCAGGGCCGCCTGCTGCGAGCGGTCGAGCCGTCTGGCCCGCACCGCGGGCAGCAGCGTCGCGGGGTCGACCGCCATCGCGCCCGCGACGACGCCCGGCAGGACCCCGGCGCCGAGGCCGGACGCACCCGCCAGCAGCGCGTCCCAGGTGGACGCGGCGTCCGCCCCGAGCGGGGTGATCGCGCCGAGTCCGGTCACCACGACGTCAGTCCCGTGCATACCCATCAGCCTTTCTTGTATGCCATACAAGTGAACGCCTTTGTTGTATCACATACAATTCCGGGGTGGAGAAGAAGCGAACCGAGTCCCGCCCAGCACCGGCCCGCCCGCGCGACCGCGGTCGCGCGACCCGGTACCGGCTGATCGAGGCGACCGCGCGGCTGTGCGAGGAACGGCCCGGCGCCGACCCGAGCGTCGCGGAGATCGCGAACGCGGCGGGAGCCTTCCCCAACCAGGTGACCTACTACTTCGGCTCCAAGGACGCGCTCCTCGTGCATGCCGCCTTCCTGGGCCTGCTGCACGATGCCCGCCGCATCGAACGCATCGGCCGCCAGGCCCCCGACGCGACCGCCTTCCGGCGCAACATCGCCCGCGCCGTCCTCGCCATGCCCTCGCTCCCGAACGTCACGCGCGCCCTGGCCGCCGGAATCTCCCGGCCCGAACTCGCCCCCGTCGTCGACCAGCACCTCCAGCTGCTGTTCCGCCAGTCCGAGCGCTTCGTGAGCCGGCTCGTGGAGCGTCGTGGCTGGGCCGCCCTGCGCCCGCTGGACGTGGAGGCCCGGACCTTCTGGAGCACCGCGCTGGGAGCCGTCCTCCTGGTCCGCGCCGGAGCGCACGGCACGGTCTCCGACCTCGACCTCGCCGGAACGCTGACCATCCACGACGGTGACGGACCCGCGGAGCCGCGCCCGCGCGAAGGGCGCGTTCGGTACGTCCGTGCCCCGGGACCGCGCGCCTGACACACCCTCACTGTCAGACCCGTGTGCGAAGGTTCGGAGAAGAGGCCGGCGACCCGCCCGGCCCTCCCTCCGTCCGTCGTACGGCGCCCCTGCCGAGGAGCCCTCATGTCCGCACCCGACGAAGCCCGTTCCTCCCTCGCCGCCCTGGCCGCGCTGCTCGCGCCCGGCACTCCGGCCGTTGCCGACCAGGTCCTCCGGGCCCACGACCACCCCGAGGCGTACGTGCGCGACTTCGCCGACCGTCTGGAGGAGCGCGGCATCGAGCAGCCGTTCGCCGGTCTGGCCTGGATAGCCCTGGTCGACGCCCTCGACGAGTTCGGTCTGCTCGCGGAGTTCGACTGGAAGGAGGACGCCCAGGAGATCCGGGCCCGGCTCGACACTCTGGCCTCGCGCCCCTCCGTGGACCCCTGGACGCTGTTCGACGACGCCGAGTGGGCTCTGCCGACGGCCGATTTCCTCGCCGTCTGCAGCAGGCACTACGGGGAGGTCGGGGCGGCGCTCGCGGTGCTCGACATCGAGTCGGACTGCTATCCGGTGGTCTGTCTGGGAGCCGCGCAGACCGACCGGCTCACCGCGCTGGCCGCGCGGGCGGGCCATGTGGCGCTGCCGCTCGGTGCCTGACCGGCGCGGGCGCGGCGACGGCGTCTGACATCCTCGTGCGGGACCTTCCACCCCGTGAACGAAGGGATCTGCGTCATGGATGTGTACGAGGCGGTGGACAGCCGCCGGGCCGTGCGATCGTTCAGCGACGCGCCGGTGCCCCGCCCCCTGCTCGAACGGGTCCTCGCCGCCGCGACCCGGGCGCCGTCGAGCGGAAACCTCCAGCCGTGGCGGGTGTACGTCGTGACGGGCGAGCCACTGGCCGGGCTGAAGTGGCGGGCGACGGAGAGGGCGCTGGCCGGGGACCCGGGGGACGCACGGCAGTATCCGATGTATCCGGACGGGCTGGCCTCGCCGTACACGGACCGCTTCGCCGCAGCGGCCGCCCAGCGCTACGGCGCCCTGGGCATCGAGCGCGCAGATCCCGAACGGCCCAGGAAGATCGCCGCGTTGAACTCGGAGGCGTTCGGTGCGCCGGTCGTGCTGTTCTGCTACCTCGACCGGACGATGGGCCCGGGGCAGTGGGCGGACGCGGGCATGTATCTGCAGACGGTGATGCTGCTGCTAAGGGCCGAGGGGCTGCACAGCTGCCCGCAGGTGATGTGGACGATGTTCCACGAGACCGTCGGCCGGACGGTCGGCGCCGACGACGGACTCGTGCTGCTCTGCGGGGTCGCGGTGGGATATGAGAAGGAGGGGGTGCCGAGGCTGCGCACCGGGCGGGCGGACCTGGCGGAGACCGTCAGCTTCGTCGGGACGTGATCCGCCGGCCCACCGTGCGGGCCGGCGGCCGGAGACCGGCTCACTCCGTGCGGGGCTCCGCACGCCGGTAACTGACGCCGTCCTTGGTGCGGCTGAGCAGTCCGCCGATGACCAGATAACGGCGGAGCGCGGCACAGTCCTCGTGCACGGTGAGCAGCGCGTCGTTGACCTCGCGCTCGGTGTAGGTGCGCCCGGGGACGAACAGGGTCTCCGCGAGGTGGTCGAGAAGCTGCTGCCGTCGGGCCGCCTTGCGCGGGATCGCCGTCAGCCGGCCGTGGGAGAAGAGGTCGGCCACCCCGCGGGCGGGTCCTGCCGTGGTGCGTGAATCGGACATGGGCCGCAGCCTCTCAAGCCGGCCCCGGGTCGGCAACACCTTTCCGGGGCACCCGTACGCCGGAGGGCGCACCGCCATGATCCGGGTTGACGTGCGTCCTCGTGCGCGATTCCCTACGGCGATGACCGCACTCCGTATCGAACCGGTGGCCGACGAGGCCGCCCTGCTGGACTGGCAGCGGGTTCACAACACGATCATCCCGACCGCCGTGCTCTCCCTCGACGAGGTCCGTGAGCGCGCCGGGCGCAACCGGCTCACTGTCGCCCGCCTCGGGGACACCGTCGTGGGCTGCGCCACCGTGCGTCCCCCGACCGGCGACACGCCGACGGCCACCGTCATCGCCCGGGTGCTGCCGGATCACCGGGGCCGGGGGTACGGCGAGGCGTTGTACGGGCACGGCCTGGCGGAGGCGCGCGGGCTCGGGGCCGAGGTCGTCGAGACCTGCGTCCTGGAGTCCAATCCGGAGGGGCTGCGCTTCGCGCTGGACCGCGGGTTCGTCGAGATCGAGCGCTATGTCCTGCCCGGTGACACCATTCCGTTCATCGATCTGCGGCTGGCGCCCGGCGTGTGACACCGCGACAGGGCTGCCACCCCTCACGGTGGCAGCCCCTTCCCGCGCGTGGTCTCAGGCCGTCAGGCCGTGTGCAGGGTCAGCCCGTACCGGTTGAGGATCTCGTTGATCGGCTGGAACCAGGTCTCACCCCCCGAGGAGCAGTTGCCCCAGCCGCCCGAGGTGACACCCTGCGCCTGGTCGCCGCTGATGAACGAGCCGCCCGAGTCGCCGCCCTCCGCGCACACGCTCGTCTTGGTCATCTGGTAGACCGCGCCCTGGCTGTAGTTGACCGTCTCGTTGGTGGCGAGGACGGTGCCGCAGTGCCAGTGCGTGGTGGAGCCGGAGCGGCAGACCGAGAAGCCGACCGGTGCCACGGCCGATCCCCGGACGAGCTGGTCGGAGACGGTTCCCCAGCCCAGGACCACGGGGACCGTCCACCAGCCGCTGCCGACGTTCACCCAGGCGTAGTCGTCGCCGGGGAAGGACGAGCCCTGGAAGTTGCCGATCCCGGAGCCGTCCCAGCCGCGCACCGAGGCGCCCGCCCGGCCGCAGTGGCCCGCCGTGACGAAGCCTCCGTAGACCGAGAAGCCGATGGAGCAGCGGACGTTGCCGGTGTAGTAGGGGTCGCCGCCCACGGTTCCCGCGGCGAAGGTCTGCGGGGCCCCGGCCGTCTGCTCGACGGTCACGGGTCCGGTCGCGCGGGCGCGGGCCACGAACGCCCGGACATCGTTGTCAGCACGCGCGGACGGGACGACGTTCACGACGACCGTGTTGGCCTTCGGGTCGACGTGCCAACTGCTCACACCCGCGGGCGCGTCGAGGCGGTCGAGCTTCGCCTTGACCGCGTCGAGGGTGTGCGCGCTGTGGGTCACGAGGCGCACGGCGGCGCCCGTCCTGCGAACGGCGGCGGCCTGTTCCGTGCCGGTGACGGCAACGGTGAGCGCGCCCGTCGAGGGGTCGAACCACGAACCGCCGTACGAGCTCCCGGCGGCGCGCCGGGCCCGGGGTTCGAGGGCGGTGGCGGACCTCTCGGCCGCGAGCCGCGCCCGGGCCTCGGTCTCGGTGAGGCCGAAGTCCCGCCGCATGGCGGCCAGCAGGCCGGAGGAGGCCGGTTCGGCGGCGGTGGACCGGGGTGCGGGGGCAGGGGTGCCGGCGGCCGTGGCGGACGGGAAACCGGCGCCCGCCCAGGCTCCGACGAGGAGCACGGCGGACAGTGCGGTGCGTAATGCCATGGTGCGTCTCAAGGCAGTGGCCCTTCCGTTGTTCCGCTGATGTGGGGGAGGAACAGCAGGCGTCCGGGAGGCTCCTCGTTCTGAGAGCGCTCTCAGAGTGTGCCGTTCCGGACTGTAGCGGAGAGCCGTGAGCAGGTCCATGCCAATGACGTACGCGGATACCGGCCCCGGGTCTCCCCCGCGCCTGGGTGGCCGGGCCGCCCCGGCTGAGTAGACGTACTCATCCGGCCCCGCCGAACTCGTCCTACCGTCGCATCTGATGACCGGATCGGAGCAGCGCCGAGGTGCGCGCGGCCCGGCGGGCGGGAGAGGGAGCGGACATGGGCGGGGTGCGCGGCAGGCACGGAATCAGGGCGGGGATGGCCGGTGCGCTGCTGTGTTCCGTCGCTCTGCTGCTCTCCGGATGCGGGGTGCTCGACACGAAGGACGACCGGCGGTACGCCGAGAAGCTCGCCGACGAGCACTACCCGGGCATGCTCCGGGTGATCGGCGCGCGCACGCTGTTCCCTCAGTCCGAGGGTTCCGAGATCTCCTTCGCCGTCGCCGACGACCCCGACGCGGTCGTCCGCTTCCGCGTCGACGCAGGCAAGGGCACATGCAACTCCCATCCCTGCCTGGGGGTTCTCGACGAGGCGGTGACGCGCGGCCGGGCCGAGGCACGGCGGCTGAGGCTGATGATCCGTTCGTTCGCGGCGTGCGGCTACGAGGTGATCGCGTACGAGCCCGCCTCCGGGGCGCCGTGGATCGTGGGCTCCCTCACCAACGACACGGTGAAGGCCACCCTGGCGGACATCGGCGCCTGCGTCCGCACCTGGCGGCAGGCCGAGGCGAGGACCGACGCCGCGGCGGGCGCGCGCGGGGCGGCCGTCAATCTGGCCTCCCCCTCCGTCGCCGAGGGCCGCCCGGTCGGAAAGGCGTCGGAGCCGACCGCCGTCCGGCTCACCGACACCCGGCTGCGCGCCTCCCTCCAGTCCCGCCCCTATTACGCGGTGGGGTACGCCGCTGCGGACGGCACGCTCGACACCTCGGGCAGCGCGCGGATCGTCCGGCCCTTCGACGTCCAGGAGAAGTTCGCCGCGAACGTGCGGCGGTCCGTGCGCGAACGCCTCCGCGCCGCCCACCCCCGGGTGCAGATGAGCACGTACCAGGGGGTGTGGCGTCTGGAGCCGGGGACCGTCGACCGGCTCACCGGATACGTGCTGTACTGCGAGGAACCGGACGGCGATCTGACCTGTCTCGGCGACATGGCCGTGGAGGTCACCACCGATGTGCGGGGCACCCCGGTGGGCGAACCGCGCCCCGTCGGCTCCGTGCGCGAGGGGCGCGGTCCGCTGCGGCTCCCCGCCAGGTGACGGTCCGCCGGACGGCTTCTCCTCAGGGCTGGGCGGGCGCGTACGCGTAGCCGCTCCACAGGGCGCGCACCCCGTCGCCGTCCCGCCAGGGGTCCGGACCGGCCGCCGGGTCGGGCGTGCCCCAGATCCGGACCGTGCCGTTCGCGGTTTCCCCAGGGCCTGTCCGGCCGTTCCCGTCGTCCGCCCGGCAGACGGGAATGCCCGGACGGGCCCTGGGCTGCCAGCCGGGGTCGCCTCCCGCCGCGAATCCGGCCCAGGCGGCGCGCATCCGGTCGGACAGCCGGCGGTCGTCCTCCGTGGGCGGGCCGCCGATCAGGAAGTGGACGCTCTCCTCGTCCAGGGTGCCGAACGCGAAGGGCACGTCCGCGCAGTGCCAGGCGTACACCGGCGCGTCTCCCCCGCGCTGCCGGACGAAACGGGACAGGAACGTGCGCCCGCCGGCCTGTGCGTGCGCGTCGGCGAGGCGGTTCCCGTACTCCCCGAAGGAGAGGTCCCCGTAGAGGGCGAGCTGGAGTTCGCGCGGGGATGCGGCGGGGAGCAGCCGGCGGTAGCCCTCCACCAGGGCGTCGGGAAGCCCGAGGTCGTGGGCGAACCCGGTCAGTTCCGCGTCGTCGGCCACGGGAGCGAGGCTGTTCACGGCGTCGAACAGCCAGTACTCCTGCGTGGTGTGGCAGACGAGGAGGTCGATGCCGGGGGCCGTGCCCGAGCCGATCAGCTCGACCGGGTCGGCGCGCAGGACGCGGCCGTCGGCGACCGGGCCGAAGACGACGGGGTCCCAGGAGAGGGGGCCCGTCGCCGGGGCACTGCGGCACGCGTCCACAACGGCGTCGGCCGCGCTGACCAGCGTCCGCGGCGACGCGGCCGCGAGCCCGGAGGCGGTGGCGGGGACCCCGGCCGCCTCCGCGATGCGCCGCGTGAGGTCCTCGGCCAGTTCGGGGGCGAAGACGGGACCCACCGCGCTGTGCGCGATGGCGCGGCGGAACAGTCCGCGCGCCGCGTCCATGACCATCAGGCAGGCCACGGAGGTGGCCCCGGCGGACTGTCCGGCCACGGTCACGTTGTCCGGCGCCCCGCCGAAGGCGGCGATGTTGTCGCGGACCCATGCGAGTGCGGCGACCTGGTCGAGCAGGCCCCGGTTGGGCGGGCGGGAACCGTCGCCGTCGTCGGGGACGTGGCCGAATCCCTCGAAGCCGAGGCGGTAGTTGAGGGTGACGACGACGGTCCCGGTGCGGGCCAGGGCCGTGCCGTCGACGTCGGGCTGGGCGCTCGATCCGAAGGTGTAGGCGCCGCCGTGGATCCACACGAGCACGGGCAGGGGCCCGGCCCCGGCCCGGACGGCGGGCTCGGGGATCCAGACGTTGAGACTGAGCACGTCCTCGTCGCCGGGCGACCAGGCGGGTGCGCCCGGCAGCTCCGCCGACTGCGGGGACACGGGGCCGAACCGCGTACCGTCGCGCGCGCCCGTCCAGGGGCGGCGGGCGCGCGGCGCACCGAACCGGCCGTCGCCGAACGGGGGTTCCGCGAAGGGAATTCCCAGCACGGCGACCACGCCCCGGTGCGGGGGCCGTCCGCGCACCCGTCCCGCCGCCGTCTCGAACACCTCGGTCAACGCCGCTCCACCGCCCCCAGGGTCTTCCATGTGGATCATGCTGGCACGCGGCAGCGCGTCCGTGCGAGGGGATTGACCGGCGCGGGGGTGTCAGGAGCCGACCCTGCGCTTGTTGTAGACGTCGAAGCCGACCGCCGCGAGCAGGACCAGGCCCTTGATGACCTGCTGGTAGTCGGTGCCGATGCCGACGAGGGACATCCCGTTGTTGAGGACGCCGAGCACCAGCCCGCCGATGAGGGCGCCGAGGACCGTGCCGACGCCGCCGCTCATCGAGGCGCCGCCGATGAACGCGGCGGCGATGGCCTCCAGTTCGAAGTTGGTGCCGGCCTGGGGAACGCCGGCGTTGAGGCGGGCGGCGTAGACGACCCCGGCGAGTGCCGCGAGGACGCCCATGTTGACGAAGACGAGGAAGGTGACACGGCGGTCCTTGACGCCGGAGAGCTTCGCCGCGGCCGCGTTGCCGCCGAGGGCGTACACATGGCGTCCGATCACCGCGTTGCGCATCACGTAGCCGAAGCCGATGAGCAGCGCGGCGAGCAGCAGCAGGACGACGGGGACGCCCCGGTAGCTGGCCAGGGTCAGGGTGAAGGCGAGGACGGCTGCGGCCATGGCCGCGCACGTGGCGAGGAAGAGGTTCCGGGGCAGGACGTCGAGGCCGTGGCGCCGCTGGCGGCGGCGGTCGCGGACCTCCTGGAGCAGAGCGAGGGCGAGCAGCGCGGCGCCGAGGAGCAGGGTGAGGTTGTGGTAGTTGGTGACCGGGCCGACCTCGGGCAGATAGCCGGTGGAGATCTTCTGGAAGCCCTCGGGGAACGGGCCCAGTGAACGGCTGCCGAGCAGGATCTGTGTGCCGCCCCGGAAGAGCAGCATCCCGGCGAGGGTGACGATGAACGAGGGGATGCCGACGTACGCGATCCAGAAGCCCTGCCAGGCGCCGGCGACCGCGCCGAGGAGGAGGGCGAGCACGAGGGCGAGGACCCAGGGGACGTCGTGCTCGACCATCATGACGGCGCAGGCGGCGGAGACGAACGCGGCGAGCGAGCCGACCGAGAGGTCGATGTGCCCGGCGATGATGACGATCATCATGCCGATGGCGAGGACCAGGATGTAGCTGTTCTGCAGGACGAGATTGGTGACGTTGTTCGGCTTGAGGAGGACGCCGTCGGTCCATATGCCGAAGAGGACGACGATCAGTCCGAGGGCGATGAGCATGCCGTACTGGCGGATGTTGCGGCGGGCCGCCTCGCGCAGGATCGCGCCGGTGGTGGGCGCGGCGGGGGCGTCCTTGCCGAGGGTGGGCCGTCGGGTGTCGGTGGGGGCCTGGGCCATGTCCTGCTACCTCTTGTCGCTGGTCATATGGCGCATCAGGACCTCCTGGGTGGCCTGGGCGCGCGGGACTTCGCCGGTGAGCCGGCCGGCCGCCATGGTGTAGATCCGGTCGCACATGCCGAGGAGTTCGGGCAGCTCGGAGGAGATGAGGACGACGGCACGTCCCTCGGCGGCGAGCCGGTCGATGACGGTGTGGATCTCGTACTTGGCGCCGATGTCGATGCCGCGGGTGGGTTCGTCGAGGACGAGCACGTCGGGGCCCGCGAAGATCCACCGGCTGAGCACGACCTTCTGCTGGTTCCCGCCGGAGAGGCGGCCCGTCTGTTCGAAGACGCTGGGCGCCTTGATGTTCATGGAGGTCCGGTACGACTCGGCGACGCGGGCCTCCTCGTGCTCATCGACGATCCCGTAGCGGGCGACCTTGCCGAGGGCGCCGAGGCTGATGTTGCGGCTGATGGTGTCGATGAGGTTGAGGCCGTAGTGCTTGCGGTCCTCGGTGACGTACGCGATCTTGTGGCGGACGGCCTCGGCCACGGTGCGGGTGCGGATCTCCCGGCCGTCCTTGAGGACGGTGCCGCTGATGTCCGCGCCGTAGCTGCGGCCGAAGACGCTCATGGCGAGTTCGGTGCGTCCGGCGCCCATGAGTCCGGCGATGCCGACGATCTCACCCCGGCCGGCGCGCAGCGAGACGCCGTCGACGACCTTGCGGTGCCGGTCGATCGGGTGGTGGACGGTCCAGTCCCGGATCTCCAGGGCGGGGTGGGCGTCCGGGTCCCCCTCGTACGGGGTGCGCGGCGGGAAGCGGTGGTCGAGATCGCGGCCGACCATGCCCCGGATGATGCGCTCCTCGGTCGCCGCCCCGGCGTGGGCGTCGAGCGTTTCGACGGTCCGGCCGTCGCGCAGCACGGTGACCGAGTCGGCGACGGCGGTGATCTCCCCGAGCTTGTGCGAAATGATGATCGAGGAGATGCCCTGGTCCTTCAGTTCGCGGATGAGGGCGAGGAGATGGGCGCTGTCCTCGTCGTTGAGGGCAGCGGTCGGCTCGTCGAGGATGAGCAGGTCCACCTTCTTGGCCAGGGCCTTGGCGATCTCGACGAGCTGCTGTTTGCCGACGCCGATGTCCGCGACCCGGGTCTGCGGGTGCTCCTTGAGGCCGACGCGCTTGAGCAGGGCGGCGGCGTGGCGAAGGGTCTCGTTCCAGTCGACGAAGCCGCCGGTGGCGTGTTCGTTGCCGAGGAAGAGGTTCTCCGCGAGGGAGAGGTAGGGGATCAGGGCGAGTTCCTGATGGATGATGACGATCCCGCGTGCCTCGCTCGCCCGGATGTCGCGGAAGGCGCAGTCCTCGCCGTCGAAGCGGATCTCGCCCTCGTAACTGCCGTGCGGGTGCACACCGCTGAGGATCTTCATCAGGGTGGACTTGCCGGCGCCGTTCTCCCCGCAGATGGCGTGGATCTCGCCCCGGGCGACGGTCAGGGAGACGTCGGAGAGGGCGGTGACGCCGGGGAAGGTCTTGACGATGGACCGCATCTCCAGGATCGGTGCGGGGGCCACCGGGTCGGCCGTCGTGGCGGTCATCGCAGGTCGCTCTCGTTGAGGTAGCCGGAATCGACCAGTTCGGCGCGGTAGTTGCTCTTGTCGACGCTCACCGGGTTCAGCAGGAACGAGGGGACGACCTTCTTCTCGTTTTCGTAGGTGGTGGTGTCGTTGACCTCGGGCTTCTTGTCGTTCAGCACGGCGTCGGCCATCTGGACGGCCTGTTTGGCCAGGGCCCGGGTGTCCTTGTAGACGGTCTGCGTCTGCTGCCCCGCGATGATGGACTTCACCGAGGCGATCTCGGCGTCCTGGCCCGTGACGACGGGGTACGGCTTCGCGGCGGTGCCGTAGCCGTCGGACTTGAGGGCCGAGATGATCCCGATCGAGATGCCGTCGTACGGCGAGAGCACCGCGTCGACGTCCGCCGAGGAGTACGCGCTCGTCAGCAGGTCGTCCATGCGCTTCTGGGCGGTGCCGCCGTCCCAGCGCAGGGTGGTGATCTGGTCGAGCTTCGTCTGCTTGCTGCGGACGACCAGTTGCTTCCTGTCGAGGTAGGGCTTGAGCTTCTTCCAGGCGCCCTGGAAGAAGTAGCGCGTGTTGTTGTCGTCCGGGGAGCCGGCGAACAGCTCGATGGTGAACGGGCCCTTGGCGGTGCCGGAGGCGAGTCCGAGCTTGTCGAGGATGTAGCCGGCCTGGAGCTCACCGACCTTCTCGTTGTCGAAGGAGGCGTAGTAGTCGACGTCGGGGCTGCCGAGGATGAGGCGGTCGTAGGCGATGACCCTGATGCCCTGCTCCCCCGCCTGGCGCAGGACGTCGCCGAGGGCGCGTCCGTCGATGGCGGCGATCACCAGGACGTCGACGCCCTTGGTGATCATGTTCTCGATCTGGGAGACCTGCTGGTCGACGTCGTCCTCGCCGTACTGGAGATCGGTCTTGTACCCGAGCTTGTGGAACTCGGCGGCCATGTTGCGGCCGTCGGCTATCCAGCGTTCCGACGACTTGGTCGGCATGGCGATCCCGATGGTGGAGCCCTTGCCGCCGGACTTCTTCTCCTTGCTGCCGCCGTCGCTGTTCTGGCCGCAGGCGGCGAGGGTGAGGCAGAGGGCCAGGGCGGTGAGGACTGTCGCGGTCCGTGCGGTGGGGGTACGTGAGGAGCTGCGCATGGTCGATCCTCCGGTGCGGGGGCGGCGGCCGGTCGGGCCGCGCCGCCCTCCTCTGGTTCGGTATATCGGACATGGTTCGGGACTCGTGGTACGCGGAGGCATGCGGGAGTCCGCCACATCGACGGCATCGCCCGTGCGCACCGGGACTGCGAAACAGCGCTGTTCGAAATTTCGTCATGCGTTCGAAATGTGGGCGTGACGGTAGTGAGCGGCCGGGGAGACTGTCAATGGGGCGGCGTACGGCGCGTGGTCAGCCGGCCTGGCCGATGGCGCCGCGCAGCATGGCGACGGTGGTCGCGGCCGCGGCACGCTCCGCCGGATCGTCGGTGGCCCGCACCCGCTCCTCCAGGAGGACGACGGCCGCCTGGAGCACCCCCACCCGCACCGGAACGCTCCGCATGGCGGTCAGCACGGCGGCGGCCTGCTCGGCGGGGGTCGCGGACGCCGACTGCGGGATGAGGGTGGTGATGCCGCGCCCGAGGGCACGGTCACGGGACGGCTGGGCCGAGGGACTGGTCATCGCAGAAGTCTCCCGCACCGAGGGGGCGGATACCGTCAGCGACCTGCGGGCCGCACCGCCTCGCCATGGCGGACGTGGTCGTGGACGCGCTTCAACAGACGGGCCAGCTGCGTCCGTTCACGGGCGCTCAGCGGGGCCAGGACGTCCTCCTGCACCTCCGACGCCTCGGCCTGGAGATCGTCGAGCACCCGCCTTCCCGCCGGGCTCACGGTGACCGTCATCCGCCGGCGGTCGGCGGTGTCGCGCGCCCGCTCCACCAGGCCGAGGGCCCCGAGGTCGTCCACGAGGGTCACCATGTCGCCCCGGTCGATCGACAGCCGCGACGCCAGCTCCCGCTGCGCGTGCGGCCCGAAGTCGCAGAGCGCGGCCAGCACCGCCATGTGCCGCAGCCGCAGGCCGCGCCCGGCCAGCCGCTTCGCGAGCCGGGACCGGGCCGCCCGGCCCGTCCGGGACATCAGGTAGGTGGTGTGCCCCAGGAGGCTGGGCGGCGTCGCGTCGTCGTTCACCCGTCGATCGTAGGCGTACGCCCGTACACCCGGTGCGCCCGGTGCGCCGGCGCAGGGCGGCCTAGGCCGTGTTTTAGAAGTGGGCTCCGTCTCTCGCCCTGTGCCGTGATGATCTCGGTGTGGGGCGAGGGGATCTTTCTGACGAGCAGTGGTCGG